>NZ_JAFFPK010000017.1 GCF_017590215.1 Clostridium sp. CCUG 7971 | reverse complement strand
CAGGATCAAACTCTTAAATATAAGTTTTGACTTGGGCTCAGATACTGTTATATATCTGGCTTTGTTTGCTTGTTTCAAATTCTATAAATTAACCTACTGTTTAATTTTCAAAGTTCATTTGTTTGTGTCTCTCTCGATCACATTTATTATATTATCATCTTGGTTCAACAAGGTCAACTCTTTTTTTACATTTTTTTAATTTGTTTTAAATTTAAAATTCATTATAATCTTATTTTATATTATGTAATTGGCCTTATACCTATATTCTATCTCCAATTTAATCAATAAAATTTTATTTATATATTCCCTAAATTTGTATAGATACAAAATATTGGTCAATAAAATATAACATAAGTATTATACCTAAGGAGATGAAAAATATGCATAAAAAATTAATTTCTTTTTCAATATTATGTCTAATATCTATTTCTTTAACTGGTTGTAGCCCCTTAAAGAACAGTTCTATTGATAATAAAACTAATAATATAAAAGAATCTACTAAAGATTCTATAACTATAAATGATAAACCTGTGATAAATAGTATCGATACTTCTAATTTAGATAACACTAAAATAAGTTGGTTCTTCGTTCCTAATGATGAACATAAAACTCCAACTATTAATACTGATCTTAAATTCAATCTAAATGATTATAATGCAGTTTATAATGGTCCAACTAGTAAAGAATCAAAAACTTTATACCTAACATTTGATGAAGGCTATGAAAATGGATATACTTCAAAAATACTTGATGTATTAAAAGAAAAAAATGTAAAAGCAGTTTTCTTCGTTACATCACACTACATAAAAACTAATCCTGATTTAGTCAAACGAATGGTAGATGAAGGACATATAGTTGGAAATCACACTATGAGCCATCCATCTATTCCTGATAGAGCTAATGACTTAAATCTATTTAATAATGAATTTAAAGATGTTGAAAATAGATATAAAAAACTTACTGGAAAAGAAATGGTTAAATTATTTAGACCTCCTATGGGTCAATATTCTCAAAAAAGCTTAGCTATGACTAAAAATTTAGGTTATACTTCTGTATTTTGGAGTTTTGCTTACCATGATTGGGATCCTAATGAACAGCCAGCAAATGAAGCTGCTCTAAAAAAAATAATGAACCACTTACATGATGGCTCTATCCTACTATTACATGCAGTTTCTAAAACAAATACTGAAATATTAGGAGATTTTATTGATAAAGCAGAATGTGAAGGATATAAATTTAAATTGTTAGATCCAAAATAAAAGATGGTGGGCATAATGTCCATCATCTTTTTTAATTAATTTTAGATAATCAATATAGCAACTATAGTTGTCACTACTAAGCCTACAATTACAGGTATAAAGTTTCTCTTGGCTAACTCAATAGGGCTAACTCCACAAATTGCTGCTGCTGATACTAAAGCCCAAGGAACTAGACATCCTCCTCCTACCCATATTGCTGCTATTTGACCTAGAGCTGTAAGTACTCCTGTATTACAGTTTATAGCACTTCCAAATACTCCTGCTAAAGAACCAGCTAATGACATTCCTGAAAATCCTGAACCATCAAGACCTGTTATAGCACCTACCACAGTTTCTATACCTGCTACTGCTATTTTATTAAGAGGAACTGATTGCGCTAGAGCTAAACCTATATCTGATAGCAACCCTTGAGATCCTCCTGGAAGTACATCCCCTAATACTGATGTTAAGGGTGATACTTCTCCCATATAGAAAAATGCTGCTATTGGAACTATTACAGCAAATATTTTCATACCAAACATAAATCCATCAGTTACATGGTCGCAGACTTTATCAAATCCTTTTTTACCATTTTCTAATAGATCTATTATTATTAATAAAAATACTGCTGTTCCACCTAATAATGCAGATGCATCTCCTCCTTTAAGGTCAAATTTATACATACATACTATATCTAAAATAAACCCTATCGCTACTATAAGTGTTGATACTTTAGCTTTAGTGCTGAATTCTTTAATTTCTTCATATTTTACATTTGATATTTCATCCTTAAACATTCCTTTTTTAATATCTCTTCTTAACATATAAAATGATACAGATACTGTTACCATAGACATTACCCAATAAAGTATCATACCATCATTTATAACAGAAGATACTGGTATTCCTGCTGCTCCAGCTGTTATACTAGGTGCTCCCTGTATTATAAAGTCTGTTGATAAAGCAATACCATGACCAAATAAATTAAGTGCAATTGCTACTCCAATTGCTGGTAGCCCAGCATTTACCGCTATTGGTAGAAAAATTGCCCCAACTAAAGCTACTGCTGGTGATGGCCAGAAAAACCAGGAAAGAAGTAACATAACTATACCTGTTACAAAAAATGCTGTTGTTGAGTTTTTGATAATTTTAGAGAAAGGTTTAACCATATAGTTAATTGAATGGTTTTCTTCTAATGCTTTAGATAATGCAACCATAATCGCTATAATTAAAATTATAGGACCTAGCTCATTTAATGATACTATAAAAGAACTAAATACTGCTCCAACTGCCCCTAATATGCTTTTTTTATAAAACAACCCTAAACAAAATACCCCCAAAGCACATGGAACTATAATGTCTTTTTTCATAATCATTATGATTAATATAGCTACCATAAATAAAATATAGATATAATGAGCCCCTGTCAAAACCATATTTATGTCCCCTTTTTAATTGTGATATTAACTATTATATGAACTCAAAAATAAAGTTGTTAATAAAAGTTTATTATTTAGGGAAAATAATACATATAATGAAATACATATTTTATTAAATTTGATATAATCTTTATATTATAAAATATTATAGGTTTTATTTGGAGGTTTATAGGTATGGAATATAATCAAAACTATAAAAAAGACATACTTCGATTAGCGCTATTTATAGGAGAGCTTATGCTTTCAAGTGGAGCAGAAACATCTAGAGTTGAAGATAGTCTTCTTAGGATTTGTAGGTCTAGGGGATTTAATCATGTTAACGTTTTTACAGCACCTACAGTTATAATTATTTCGGACGATAGATTTGACGGTTTTACTTTTATGAAAACAATAAAAAATAGATCTATCAATCTAAATAGAATTTCCTTGCTTAACGACTTTTCTAGAGAGTTTGTAAGTAATACAGACTTAACAGTTGAGCAAGCTCTTGTAAGATTAAAGAAGCTAGATCAAGCTTACTCATATCCTCCATACATAGTTAACTGTGCTACGGGATTTGCTTCAGCTAGCTTTGCATTTTTGCTTGGGGGAAATAATATCCCAACATTTTTATTTACTTTTATAACATCTATATTAGCTATAATTGTTTTTAATAAAATGATGAAAATTAGTTCCATATCTACATTTTCAAGTTTAGTTGCATCTATTGTAATAGCCTCTGCTGGAGCTTTACTTACTCAATTAGGATTTTTAGCTACTCCTAAAATGCTTATAGTTGGTTCTATTATGCCACTACTCCCTGGAGTAGCATTTATAAAAGGTATCCGTGATTTAATTTCTGGAGATTTAATATCAGGAGTATCTCGTGCCTTTGATGCAGGTATGACTGCTATCGCTATTGCATCTGGAGTTGGGCTTATACTTGATTTATGGATTAGAATAGGAGGTGCTTTTTAATGACTGATATGCCAATTTTTATGCATTTTATATTCTCATTTTTTGCTACAGTAGGATTTTCCATTTTTCTTAACGCTCCAAAATCTGCACTTTTACCAGCTGGTATAACCGGTGCTATTGGATGGACTTTATATATTGTATTATTTAATTTATCTGATAATGCAATATTTGCTAACTTTATAGCTGCTGCTGTTGTTTCTCTACTTAGTGAAATATTAGCTAGAAAATTAAAGCATCCTGCTATTTTATTCGTAATTCCAGGTATTATACCATTGGTTCCAGGTCTTGGAATGTATAATACTATGCTTTATTTAGTTCAAAATCACTTTGATTTAGCAATGTCTACAGGTGCAGATACTTTATTTATAAGTGGAGCTATTGCACTAGGGGTATTAATTATAACTTCACTTTCTAGAACATTGACTATATTACAACTAAAACAAAAAGCTGCTAAATAGCAGCTTTTTTCTATTGTTCAATATTTTTATCTACAGCTTGTTTTAACTTCTCACCCTTTTGATGACTTATTACATTTTCATTTACCATGTTATCTATAACTTCGTCTCTTTTTTTCTTCATTTCAGATTTTCTTTTTTCTTCTATCTTCTTATTATACTCATCTATCTTTTTAATATCTTCATCATTTAAAACACCTGAGTTTTTAAGTTCTATTATACTCTTTTCAAATGCAACTTTGCCCCTTCTATTATGCTTTTGGCATTGTTTAATACTTTCTGTAATATTAGTTTTAGAACTTTCTTCATTTTCTATAGTACTAGCATTTACTATTTGAAAATTTGATAAGCCTATCATTAAAGTCATAAGCATTGCTAATCCTACATATTTTTTTAATTTCATAGTCTTTCCTCCTAAAAATTTTTATCTCATATATATCATTCCACCCAACCTTAATTTAACCTTAATTTTTTAAATTTATTTTTTAGTATAAAAAAGACTTCTTAAATTTAAGAAGTCTTTTTCTATTAAGTTAGTATCTTTGTAATTGTTGGTATAAAATCTTTACTGTCTTTAAATTTCTTATCGTTTTTATTTAAAACAACATAACAAATATATGTAGTTAAAAAACCTACTATAGCACTTATTATTTCTATATTAGATTTAAACCCTAATGATTCTAATACAAAGTATGTCCCTATTGTTCCTATAAGAAGTCCCATAAGAGGTATTAAATATACAAAAGCAGTTGCTTTTAATACTTTTATATTTTCCATATTTACTTCAACATGATCTCCAACTTTTGCTCCTATAGTATTTTCTACCTCAACTAATATGTCTTTTTTTTCTGAACTTGTTACACACTTACCACACGATGCACATGCTGAGTGTCTTTGCATTTTTAATTTTGCAGTTTTTTCATCAACAATTTCTATAATGTATCCCTGTTGATTCATTTATACATTCCCCCTATTTAGTAAACTTATCTATAGTATACATAAGCTCATTTATCATATTCTCTGTATCTTCACAATCTCCTTGCTTTATACTTTCAGATACACATCCCTTTATATGATTCTCTAATATTATAGTACCAACTTTATTTATAGCAGATCTTATAGCAGATATTTGGACTAATATATCTACACAATATCTTTCTTCGTCTAACATTTTTTGAATTCCTTTTACTTGTCCTTCTATTCTTTTAAGTCTTTTCATAAGAGCTTCTTTGTCATTAGTTTTTGCTAAATTTTTTTCTTCCATTTTACTACCTCTCCTCTTAATTATAATTATATTATAACTTATTTTTGGAAATACTTGCATAGTAGATATAATTTGTTTTAGACAGTTATAAATTTCTCTTATTATGTGAATTATATTATTAAGAATTATTTTATTAAAGGAGATTATATAATGAATTTACAGTCTAAAAATAATGCAAAGCAAGCTTTAAGTAGTTTAAAAATGGAAATAGCTAATGAACTAGGTTACAACTACGATTCTATGAATGATAAAGTAGAAAGTAATGCTCCACAAGGAACATTAGAAGGAGCTGCTCAAAATGTATTAGCAGGGGAAAATTTCGGTGGAATGATGACTAGATCTTTAGTACAAAAAGGCGAAGAAATATTAATGAATCAATATAATTCTCAAAATAAATAATACTATATAAAAATTAGATAATTTAATCCAAGTATAGAATAACTTATTTATAATATTCTAATATGAAAAGCCACTTATTTTTATAAGTGGCTTTTTTTAACTAATCTATTTAGATTTATTCTCTAAAATATGCCTTGAATTAAACTTTATCAAGTAGCTTTATTTTTTCGTTTAGATTCTATTAATAAAAATAACATTATAAATACTATTGATATTGCAATTGCTGATAATAAATTCATACTAATATTTAAAGCATTTTCATTCATAATAATACCTCTAAATGCTGAGTTTACCCAAGTAAGTGGTGATATCATAGCAATCTTACCCGCAATTTCTGGCATAAATTCAATTGGTAAAAATCCTCCACTTAAAAGTGATACTGGTGTAACTACCATAGATAATATGATATAATACATTTCAGCATTATTAGATACTGATACTATAAGAAGTGCTATTGATATTCCAACCAATGATAGTACAAATGATAATATTATCATCCAACCAAAGTTTACATTAATATCTTTATTAAATAAATAAAACGTACAGCAAAGTGTTAGGCTTTGTAATATTAATAGTAAAAAGCACCCTAATATATGTCCTAGCATATATTGTACTTTACTAACCTTTGATACTAATATTCTTTTATCAATTTTCATATCTCTTTCTTTTATTATCGGACTAAGAGACTTTCCGGCAATAGATAAAAATATCATACAGAAAAATCCAAACATCAATATATAAGGTACTGCTTCAGATAAACTACTTCTTTCATTACTGAAAGTGTACTTTTCATTTTCATACTTTTCAAAGTTACTAATTATTTCTTCACTACTATCTCCAAATGATAAAACTTTAGATATTGAACTATTTATAGTACTTAATACTAATTCTTTATTTCGTTCATCTTCACTAGATATTACTTCTATTAAATTTTCTTCATTATTTTTAATACTATTAAGTATATTATCACTATCTATTATTACTCCTACTGATATTTCTTCATTTCTAACCATATCCTTAACTTCTTTAGGTGAATTTATATTTATAACATTTTTAAATTTATCTTTAGGTATTATTTTTTCATAAATTTCACCGTTATCTTTAGTGTAAACACCGATAATATTTTTATCATAAGCATCACCATCTGAATCATTCATAAACATAGTAAAAAATAAATTTATAGCTATTGGAAAAATTATTATTAATAAAAACCAACTTTTCATTACACTTTTTAGATTATGCTTTAATATAATTAAAATATTTTTCATATTATTTCACCACTTTTCTTTTTAATATAAATCTAGCTATTGCCACAAGTACAACTACAAAAAACATAGTTAATATTGTAGCTGAACCTATATTAGAGTAAATATTTGAATCTACTAATTTAAGCATTGATTCACTTAGCAATGTAAATGGATTAAGTTTTAATATTTTACTTACATTATTATCAAACATATTAGGTATAAATTTTCCAGAACTTAATGCTAATACTGTAACTATCCATGATACAATATTATCTCCTTGAATTCTCTTTTTAGCTATTGCTGATACGAATATTCCTATACTAACTGCCAATAGACTTAATAAAGCCATTAAATAGAGCAAACCAAATATATTTATAGTAGTTATTTTTACTCCATATATAATTGATATCATTAAAAGTGTTATAACTCCTTGTGTGAATATAGCAATAAATGACCCAATTACTTCCATTATTAATAATTTTGATATCTTTATTGGAGATGATAATACTCTTTCTCCTATATTTTCCTTAATATAAAATACATTTTTAAATGCATATATACTGGCTGTAAGAGTTGCCATTTGTAGCATTATAACTGCAAAATACGCTTTATAGTCCCTATTTTCATTAGGATTTGATTCTGATTTTAAAACTGTTTCTTTTATTATACTTTCATTTACCTCTTTATTTTTATTTGCTATCTCATTTATAGTTATTTGATTGAAAAATTCTTCTGTAATATTTTGAACAATACTCTCACTTACCCTTAATTTTTTGCTTCCAAGAATCTTTACACTTTTATTTTTTTCATCTATTTTTATACCTAAGTCTTCACTTTCAGAATCTGAATTTAGACTATGAACAATTTTTATAGCTTTATTATTTTTTTCAAAGTTATCTATAAATTCTATATAAGATTTAGTTAATGAACTTTTTTCATCTGCAATAATATTAATATTTACAGTTTCTACTTTACTTTCAGATCCGAACATCATAGAAAATATATATGGTAATATTAAAACTAAAAATATCGTAGTAAGTATTATACTTTTATCTCTTAAGCTTCTTTTTATTGTAGATATTATTATATTCATACTCATCACCCCCTAATCTCTAAGTTTTCTTCCTGTAAGATTTAGGAATACATCTTCTAAAGTTATAACTTTACTTTTTATATCAAGTATTTTTATATCTCTTGATGATAAATAAAGTATAAATTCATTTAGTGAATTTTTTTCTCTATCTATACTTATATAAATTTTATTTTCCTTAAATTCAACACTATCAATTCCCTTTATAGTTGATAATTCTTTTTCATCAATATTTGTTATATCATTTACTAAAACTTCAAATTTATTTTTGTTACTTATTATAGACTTTAGACTATCCTTACTTCCTTTAGCTATTACTTTTCCTTTATCAATTATTGCTATATTGTTGCATAAGGCTTCAACCTCTTCCATATAGTGAGTAGTATAAATTATTGTACATCCATTTGAGTTTAGTATTTTTATAGATTTCATTATATGATTTCTAGATTGTGGATCTATACCAACAGTTGGCTCATCCAGTATTAATATTTCAGGTCCATGTACTATTCCACAAGCTATATTTAATCTTCTTTTCATTCCTCCAGAAAAGGTCTTACTTAGCTTTTTACTTTCTTCAAGTCCTACAAATTCTAAAGCTTTAAGTGATTTTTCTTTTAGCTCTTTGCCTCTTAATCCATATAATGAACCAAAAAACATTACATTTTCAAGTGCTGTCATATCTTCAAATATTGCTAAGTCTTGAGGAACTATTCCTAGCTTACCCTTTAGTTCTGAGTCACTTTTCTTTACTTCTTTATTACATATTTTTATACTGCCTCTATCTTTATCTAAAATATTAGTTAGTATATTTATAGTTGTACTTTTTCCTGATCCATTTGGACCTAATAACCCAAATATATCCCCTTTTTCTATAGTTAAGTTTAAATTCTCTAAAGCTATAAAATCCCCAAAGCTTTTATATAATCCATTTATCTCAATATATTTCATAATCTACCTCCATTTTTTTATATTTTAATTATATGGAAATTTTATCTATTATTTAAGTATATATAGTCATAAGTTATCTATGACTTTAGTCATAAATTTAATATTCTTTTCGCTCATCTGGCTCAAGTAGCTATTCAATATGTTTATCAAATTCAGTAGTTGAAAATTATATTTATCCATAAAATATAATCTTCTTATATAAAAAAGCTATGAATAAATAATTTATTCATAGCTTTTCATAGTTAACTTTATTTTACTGGATTAACACTTAAATAATCATTACTTACATATCCGTATGAACCTTCAAACTTTATCTTAACCCATCCTGTTGAGAACATCTCTACTTGTTCTACTCTATCTCCATATGAAAGCCTTCCAATTATAGCATCTCCAGTTGATGGTCCTTTTCTAACATTTAATCCACCTGTAGCATTTACATATTTTATCTTTATATTTTCATTATTATCTTCTGGTGCTTTACTAGTTAAATAAGATCCACTAACATAGCCTACACCATTATTAAACTTTATTTTAACCCATCCAGTATTATACTTTTCTAACACTTCTACTTTATCACCTTTATATAATTCACCTATTTTGTTAGATGTTATTATAGCTTTTTCCCTTACATTTAAAGGTCGTCCTTCATCTACGTTAGTTACATACATTATATTTGACTCATTAGGTTTATTGTTGTTTACTTGCAATTCTTTTAATTCATTAAATGCATTTTCATTACCACCACTACCTACTTGAGTTATTATATTTGCTCTTTTTTCTGTAAATAAAGTTTTTTGTGAAGTACTTAAGCTATTTCCAACTATAAGAACCGGAGAATTTTCCTTAGCTGCTAAAACACCAACAGCTAGTGCATCTATAAGTTGGTCTTCTCTTTTCATACCATTCTTTGCCACAAATACATTATTTAATTTGTCAGAAGTGTAAAATTTATTTATTACTTTTGCATTAGTTTCATTTCTATTTGAACCGCCTAATCTTTCTGCATTAGGTACTTTATTTTCTATTTGTTGTGATACTGCACCATTTGACCCTATTATATAAGATTTTTTTATATCAGCATCTTTTATAAATCCTTCGAAATCTGATATTCCCTTGTTAGGTGATGCCGGCAATATAACCATTCCTTTAGATGCTGCTGTTGAAGCTATACTTACTGCATCTGATAATCCTTTATATCCATTTACTACTGCAATTTCAGATACATCTTTTATTTTATTAACTTCATTAGCTATTTTAAGCGCTGTATCATGTCTATTTACTCCACCAATTCTATTTGTTGTAATACCCATAGATTTTAATTGCTTATCTACATTATTTGATATTACTCCTGTTGAACCTATTATATGTACTTTGCTAGCACCTAAAGTTTTTAAAGCTTCTTTTGTAGTATTATTTAAAGAATCTTTGCCTGTTAATAATATTGGTGCATCTATTAACTTAGCAAAAGGTGTAACAGATAATGCATCAACTATCGAGCTACTGTTTACTATTACTACTTGATTTGCTTTACTCCAACCTTTTTTACTAACTTCTACTGCTGTTGAATATCTGTTAGCCCCTACTAACTTATTCTCAATAGCATAACTTTCAACTTCATTTGCGTGTGATTTTGGCATTATCGATAAAAATAAAGCTATTGATAATGCAGATGTTACTAATTTTGACCTTTTCATAATATTTCTCCCCCTAGTTTATTTCTAAATCTTATATAAATAATTATATAAGATTTATGTAAGATTTAATAGCTATTGCAATTTATCTTTTTAAATATTCAATTGCTATTTGTGTTCTATATTTTAAATCCATTTTAGATAATATAGACGTTATATGATTTTTAACAGTTCCTTCTGATAAAAACAATTCACATGATATTTCCTTATTAGATAATCCATCTGATATTAATTTTACTATATCGAGTTCTCTTTGGGTTAATCCATATTTATCCATTTTATTACTACAATTATCTTCTTTTCCTGCTAAAAGCTTAGAAACTATATCAGATTCAAATACTCCATTGCCTAAATATACTGATTTTATAGCACTTATAATTTTATCTGGTTTGCTGCTTTTTAACAAATATCCATTTGTTTTATACTTTATAGCACTACTTATTAAATTATCTTCATCAAATGTAGTTAAAATTAATACCTTAACAGCTATATTTCTTTTGTTAATTTCAGATAATACTTCTTCACCATTCATAATTGGCATTCTCATATCTAGTAAAACTACATCTACTTCATTTTGTGATAAAAAATCTATACACTCTTTTCCATTTTCTAACGTTTTAACAACTTCTATATCTTTATCTATATCTATTATTATTTTTAGGCTTTCTCTTATCAAAACATCATCATCAACTATTATTAACTTTATCATTATTTCACCTCTTTAATATTATAAGTATAGAGAATCCATCTTCATTATTAAAATAAACATTTCCATTAATGTTAACTACTCTTTCCTCTATACCTAATAATCCCATTCCCTTTTTAATATTTTTAACTTTACTTCCATTATCTTTTATATGTATTCTTATAATCTGGTTTAAAACACTTATGTCTATATTTAATAAATCTGCATTAGAATGCTTTATAATATTAGTTAAGCTTTCCTTTACGCAATCTAAAATTACCTTCCAATATACAAAGTTAATTTCATTTATATCTCCTTCAAAAGAAATTCTATTTTCAATCTTAAATTCTTTACTAAATTCATCTAATATTGATTTTAAATTATTAACCCCTATTTCAGTATTTTCTGGCTTTATTTTTCTAAGGGTTGACCTTATGTCATCCATACCTTCTCTCAAGTTATTAGTTATGCAATCAAGCATTATAATTCCCTTTTCTCTATCATTATCAATAATGATTTTTAATGCTTCTAATTGCATTATGCTTCCAGCTATTACATGACCTATTTTATCATGTAGTTTTTGAGATATAATATTTCGCTCCTCTGTTTTAACAGCTTCTATATTTTGATAGTTAGCTTTATTTTCTAGCCTTTTATTTTCTTCTAGATTAAATATTTTTTCTCTTAAATTATAATTTGTCTTTTCAACTATTTTAATTTTACTTTCATTTTTTAGACTTTCATACATAAATATTGATCCTATTATTCCCATTGAAATTAGAGTGTAAGATATATCAGCTTTTATTTGAATAATAAATAAAATTAATGCAATTAAGTATATATAAAATTTATCATATTCCTTAGTTTCTATAAACTCTACTGCTATTGGACCTATTAAAATTAATAGTGGTGAAAACACATAAGATGCAATAGACATATATACTAAATTTAATAATAATATTTTCAATTTATTTTTTTCATAAAATTTAAATTAGATAAGATATATAAAGCTAAACTAATACATATTATCGTTAAAATAATTGGAGCATTTAACTTATCTAAATACTTTTTTTCTTCTACAGTATAGAAAAATATATTTACTCCTAAAATAAGATTTATTATAATTTTTAATATCACAACTTCCTCCTAGTATATCTATTTCCTATTAAACTCTATTTAATTGTAACCTTTCTTACCCTTTTTTGATATATTATTTATTATATTTAAATTAACTATTTTTTAATTGTTGGATTTTATTATGGATGAAGTAATTTATACTGCTGGTAACTCTTCTAGTTACTATATTACATTTAAATTTGAAAGTAATGATAGATTAGAATTTGAAGTTAGCGGTAAAAATTTTGGCATGATTTGTGAAAATGATTATGGAAAACTTAAGTTCCAAGGAACTAGTTTTTAGAATTTAATAGAGAATAGTAAAAAAGTTGCATAGGTAAACTATGCAACTTTTTATATTAATCATCTAAACTTGACGCTATACCTAGTAAATCTAATAATATATTAATAAAATCTAAGTAAAGGTTAAGAACATGTATAGATAAATCATTTCTTTCTTGTAATGCTCCACTTTCTATTTCATATTTTATTAAACTAATATCATATAGTACATAACCTGAGAAAATTACTACTCCTATTATACTTATTCCTATATTGAAAGTAGCTCCACCTATAAACATGTTAACTATAGATAAAACTATTAAAGCTATTAATCCTGATAGTAATATTTTTCCCATTCCAAGATAGTGTCCTGCTTCTTTTTTATATGATATTAATGATAGTACACCAAATAAAACTATTGTACCTATTAATATTGTTATTACTAGGTCACTGCCTAAATCTTGTAGATAATATTGAAGTAATGGATACATAATTATTCCATCAATAAATGTAAAAGCATATACAAAGTTCATTGAGAAACTTCTAGGTATTATACTTTTTCTTGAAAATAATGCTAATATTAAAAGTCCTATCATTAAAAACATTACGATTTTATTTGCATAATAAACTGCAGTTGGTGGTAAAATTCTTGGCCCAACTAAAAAACCTATAAACATAAATAACACTGAAATGGCAAGACATCTAAATATCTCTGCCATTGGATTTACTATTTTTTTACTCATATTACTCTCCTAAAAATTTAATTTATTCTTTCTATTATTTTTACCCATTATAACTATATATTAAGCTTTATAAAAGTTAATACTAAATATTAAAAGGTAGAGCTATCATTAAGCTCTACCCTTATTGAAATAGAATTAAAATACTATTCTTTATCAGCTATATCAACTTTTATACTTAATTCTTCAAGTTGCGTCGCATCAGCTGGTGCTGGAGCATTTGTCATTGGACAAACTGCACTTTGGTTTTTAGGGAACGCTATAACATCTTTGATGTTAGTAGTTCCTGCAAGTATCATTACAAGTCTATCAAGACCAAATGCTATACCTGCATGTGGTGGTGTACCATATTTAAATGCATCTAATAAGAATCCAAACTTATCGTTAGCTTCTTCTTCAGATAATCCTAATGCGTTAAACATTCTCTTTTGAACGTCAGCATTAAATATTCTAACACTTCCTCCACCTACTTCATATCCATTTATAACTATATCGTAAGCCTTAGCTCTTAAAGAAGCTTTATCGTCTCCTTCAAGTCTTTCTAAATCTTCATCCATAGGAGATGTGAATGGGTGATGCTTAGCTATCATTCTTCCTGTTTCTTCATCTTCTTCAAATACTGGGAATTCAGTTACCCATAACATTTTGTAAACACTGTTATCTAATAAATCAAGTCTTCTTGCAACTTCAAGTCTAACTTGTCCTAATGCATCAAATACTACAGTATTTTTATCAGCAACAAATAATAATAAGTCGCCTTCTTTTGCATTCATTCTATCTAATATTGCAGTTAATTCTTCTGGTGTAAAGAATTTAGCTATTGGAGAAGTTACTTCTCTATTAGCTCCTATTCTCATCCAAGCAAGACCTTTAGCTTTATAAGTCTTAGCATGATCTTCTATTTTACTTAATTGCTTCTTGCTTATTTCTTCAGATTTACCTTCAACATTTATACCTCTAACACTCATTCCATCTTTAGTAGCGTTAGCAAATACTCCAAATCCACAATTTGCAACTAAATCAGATATATTAGTTAATTCGTATCCAAATCTAGTATCTGGCTTATCACTTCCGTATCTTTCCATAGCTTCAGCATAAGTCATAGTTGGAAGTGGTAAGCTTACTTCTACATTTAATATTTCTTTAAATATAGTTTGTACCATTTTTTCCATTATAGCCATAACGTCTTCTTGTTCAACGAAAGACATTTCACAGTCTATTTGAGTGAACTCAGGTTGTCTATCAGCTCTTAAGTCTTCATCTCTGAAACACTTAACTATTTGGAAGTATCTATCCATACCACTTACCATTAATAATTGTTTAAATAATTGTGGTGATTGTGGTAATGCGTAGAATTTACCTTCATTAACTCTACTTGGTACTAAGTAGTCTCTAGCTCCTTCTGGAGTTGGTTTTATTAAGAAAGGTGTTTCTATTTCAAAGAAATCATTTGAACTTAAGTAGTTTCTAACTATATTAGCTACTCTACTTCTAAGTATTAAATTCTTTTGCATAGATGGCTTTCTTAAATCTAAGTATCTATATTTTAACTTTAATTCTTCTGAAACATTGTCGTCATCTTTTATATATATTGGTGGAGTTTCTGATTTATTTAACACTTTTAACTGTGTTGCAAATATTTCTATATCTCCAGTTAGCATGTTAGGGTTTTTAGATGATCTTTCAGCTACTTTCCCTTTAACTGCTATAACATATTCTGATCCTAATTTTTCAGCTTTAGCAAAAGCTTCAGCATTAACATCCGTATCAAATATTATTTGGCATAATCCACTTCTATCTCTTAAGTCAACGAATACTAATCCACCTAAGTTTCTTTTCTTTTGTACCCATCCCATAAGTACAACTTCTTCGTCAATGTTTTGCTCTCTTAAGTCCCCACAGTAGTGAGTTCTTTTTAATCCGTTTAGAGTCTCCATTACTTCCCCTCCAGGTTTTAATTTCATTTATATTATAATTTTATATTTTACGTTTTATTTCTCTATAAGTCAAATAATTAGCTATCTAGAATAAATGCTTAAGCTACTGTGTAGGCAAAATGAGTGTAGCAAATTTTTCTAAATAGCTAATTTTATAAGATTAATTTATACAATTGTCGCAATTGACAATAGAATAAAAAAGTAAAATACTATAATCTTTCCTGTAATTCTTTTACTATTTCACTTAATTTTATAGTAGTTTGCTCTGATGTAGCCATATTTTTAAGAGTTGCACTATCATTATCTAACTCATCATCACCTATAACTATAGTAAATTTAGCATTTATTTTATCTGAATACTTAAATTGAGCCTTAACACTTCTATCTAAGTGGTCATTATCTGCACTTATATGGTTACTTCTTAAGTCTTTTAATAACTTAAAGCTCTTAGTCTTAGCTTTATCTCCAATTGTTACTATAAATATATCAGTAGATGTTGGGTTTTCAATTTGAATATTATTATTTTCCATAGTTAGTAATAATCTTTCAGCACCTATAGCGAATCCTATACCGCTGATTCCTTTAGGACCACCTAATTGTTCTACTAATCCATCATATCTTCCACCACCACAAACTGTACTTTGTGAACCTATATCATTAGATATTATTTCAAAAGCAGTTTTCTTGTAGTAGTCAAGTCCTCTAACTATACTCTTATCAACTACATAGTTAATTTCCATTTCAGTTAAGTATTCTTGTAATTTTCCAAAGTGATCTTTACAATCATCACATATATGATCAGCCATAAAAGGTATATCTGTTAAATTTTCCTTACAAGTTGGAACTTTACAGTCTATAACTCTCATAGGATTTTTCTCTTTTCTTTCTAAGCAAGTATCACATAATACATCCGATTTTTTATCAAGATATTCTTTTAATAAGTCATTGTATTTTGCTCTACAAGTTGGACATCCAACAGAGTTTATACTTACTGCTAAGTCTTTAAGTCCTACTTCACCAAAGAATTGTACAGCTAAAGCTATAACTTCTGCATCTAGTGAAGGATTATCACTTCCTAATGCCTCTATACCAAATTGGTGGAATTGTCTTTGTCTACCAGCTTGTGGTCTTTCGTATCTAAAACAAGGAGTTATATAAAATAACTTTGTTGGTTGAGTATCTGCATATAATTTATTTTCTATAAATGCACGAACTACCCCAGCAGTCCCTTCTGGCTTTAAAGTTATATCTCTTTCACCCTTGTCAGTAAATGAATACATTTCCTTTTGTACTATATCTGTTGTATCTCCAACACTTCTTTTGAAAAGTTCAGTATGTTCAAATACTGGAGTTCTCATTTCCTCATATCCAAATAACGCACAAACTTCTCTAAATTTATTTTCTACATAATTCCATTTATAAGCATCTTTTGGAGTTATGTCCTTAGTTCCTCTAGGAGCCTTAGTTAACATTTTTGTATACCTCCTCTTTCTTTCTATTTATCATTTCTTCTACTCTATCTATATATTGCTCAACATTTTTTACGTTTTCTACTCTTTCAATTCTATCTTCATCTACATATACAAACTTTGAAATAGACCCTGCACCTACTGCGTAGTTGCTTTGCTTTTCTTCCATTATTTGAATATTATATATACACTCATATCCTTCTTTTGCATATCCTATATTCTCTAAATTTCCTAACATATGCTTTTGACGATACATATAATATGGATTAAGTCCCATATCCCTAGCATATTTCATAGATAATTCTATCATCTGTATCATTTCTTCATATTTTGTAAGTTCATACTTATCAAGGTCTTCTTTTAATTTAGAAGCTCTCTTTATTGCTAAAGTATGGACAGTTAAACTCTCTGGTGAAAGTTTTTTAATTTCTTCTAAAGTGTGTCTAACATGTTCTAAAGTTTCACCTTCAAGACCTAATATAACATCCATATTTATATTATCAAAACCTAGTTCACGAGCCATATTGAAACATTCTATTATTTCTAAAACCTTATGTCCTCTACCAATTTTCTCTAAAGTTTCATCATTCATAGTTTGGGGATTTATACTTATTCTAGTTACATTATGCTTTTTAAGTACCTCAAGTATACCTCTGTTTATAGTATCTGGTCTTCCTGCTTCTACTGTGAATTCTTTTATTTTGCTTAAATCCATTTCTTTAAATAAAGCTGTGATTAAAGTATCCATTTCTTCTTCATCTAAAGTAGTAGGCGTTCCTCCCCCTATATATAAAGTTTCTATTTCTTTATTGGTATCCTTTATTATTTTTGCGACACCTTTAATCTCTTCTATAAGCTTATTTACATATTCGGCTTTGAAATGTCCAAATTGCTTTAGGGGATTTGCAGGGAATGAGCAGTAATAACATCTTGTTGGGCAAAATGGTATGCTTACATATAAAGAAATTTTATTTTTATCTATTGGGTACATAAATACTCTTTCTCTTTTAGCAATTTCTAAAGCTAATTCAACTTTTTCATCACTTATAAGATAATTAGTACTTAAAATTTCTCTTATTTGTTCATCACTCTTTCCTTCACTAAGTAATGTATGAACTATCTTAACAGGCCTAATTCCAGTAAGTATTCCCCAAGGGACGTAAGAGTTAAATAATTTTTGTAATACCTTGTATATACTTCTTTTAATAGTTTCTTTAGTAACCTTTTTAGCTTCTTGTTTAGATAAGGCTTCTAAGCTACAATGTTCTCTTTCTTCAAATCTAACATTATAATTTTCAAAATATTGAGTTTTAGATATTAAAGTATTATTGTGAATTATAATACTATTTTCTAAAGTTCTTCCAAGGTCTTTGTTTTCAACGAATCTAAAGTTATTAGTAAATAATTTTACTAATTCAGAAATTTCATATTTAAAATCATGACCTTTTAAAATTATATCAATCATCTTAACTACTCCTTTTATCTTTAATGCTTAAATAGTACCCATAAGATTGGCTAACTACTAATTTGTGTAAATTAGTAGTTCCCTATGAAGTAGTTTTGTTAACTATTACATATATGGGTTGCTCATCTTTTCTATACCTAAAGTTGAGCTTGGTCCATGTCCTGGGTATATATTTACATTGTCTTCATATTTAGCTAATTTTCTAAGAGATTTTTCTATTTGCTTATAATCTCCGCTGTAAAGGTCTGTTCTACCTATACTTCCTGCAAATAATGTGTCTCCTGTAAACATCTCATTATTAACTCTTATACACATACATCCTTTTGTATGTCCTGGCGTATGTAAGAAAGTTAATCTTAACTCACCTAAATCAAGTTTGTCTTTATCATTTACATATATATCTGCATCTAATTCTTGTGCTCCACAGTGCATAGAGTAACTTAAGTTTTTTCTTTTATCTAATAAAAGATCTCTTTCTTCACTATGAGCTACAACTTTAGCTCCTGTCTGAGATTTAATATAGTTTACTGCTCCTATATGATCTCCGTGACCATGAGTAAGTAGTATATATTCAAGTTGTAATGAGTTTTGTTTTATATAATTTAGTACCTTATCTTTTGCTCCACCTGGGTCTACTACTGCACATTTCTTAGTTTTTTCATCAACTAGTACATACATATTTTCACCAAAATATGGTTCAACGATTTTTTCTATAATCATAAATATCCCCCTTAGAAACTTTTATTTGACTCTAATAGCATTGTAACAGGTCCATCATTGGTTAAGTCTACCATCATATGAGCACCAAATTGACCTGTACCCACTACTACACCTTGTTCTTTTGCTTTTTGAATAAATTCTTCATAAAGCTTCGTTGCTAAATCTGGTCTTGCTGCATTTGAAAAACTTGGTCTTTTTCCTTTTCTGCAATCACCATATAAAGTAAATTGAGAAACTACTAATAGTTCTCCACCTACATCTTTTAAAGATAAATTCATTTTCTCATTTTCATCTTCAAATATTCTTAGATTAAGTATCTTATCTATCATATAATCTACGTCTTTAGATGTATCTTCATGAGTTACTCCAAGTAAAACAAGTAATCCTTTATTTATTTTCCCAATTACATTATTTTCTACTGTAACTTTTGAAGAAGATACTCTTTGTACTACTGCTCTCATAAATTCCTCCTAGTTTATAACTCTGTAAATGTCTTCAACACCTGGAGTAGATTTTATTTTTTTCATCAGTAAATTTAATTCTCCTATGTCATTAACTTCTACTAATAAATTAATACTTATTACGCCATCTTTTCCTTTTCTAGCATTTATTCCATTTAATGCAACTTTATCTACTGCAACTATATGAGTTATATCATTTATTACTCCTCTTCTATCTGTTGCTCTTATTTGTATTTCTGCTTCAAATTTACTTTTTTCTGAATTACTCCAAGAAACATCTACTATTCTCTTTTGGAAGAAGTCTCCCTCTCCATTTGCATTTGGACAGTCTGCTCTATGAACAGCTACCCCTCTTCCTTTAGTAATATATCCAACTATTTTATCTCCTGGAAGCGGATTACAACATTTAGCAAATCTAACTAAAATATTATCTAATCCTTTTACTGTAATTCCTTGAGGACTATTATTTTTTCTTTTACTTTTATATTCTTGATCTGTTAAATTGTGCTTATTTATATCATTTAATTCGTTTAATTTAATTTGTTCTTTGTTAATCTTCTTAACTTCTTTTTCATATGCATCTCTTACCTTTGGTACAACTTGAGATGCCATTATTCCACCGTAACCTATTGTCGCTACTAAATCATCAATAGTAGGTTGATTAAATTTCTTAGCTATTTGTTGCATATATTTATCTATAAATGGATCTTTAGTTAATGGTAAATCATATTTTTTAAACTCTTTTTCTAAAATAGATATACCACGTTCTATATTTTCTTCTCTTCTTTCTTTTTTGAACCATTGTCTGATTCTACTTTTAGCATTTGGTGTTTTAACAATAGTTAACCAGTCTCTACTTGGCCCATTAGAGTTTACTGAAGTTAATATTTCCACTATATTTCCATTTTGAAGTTTATAATCAATTGTAACTATTCTTCCGTCAATCTTAGCTCCTACACATTTATTACCTACATTAGTATGAACTCTATATGCAAAATCTATAGGAGTAGCTCCTGCTGGAAGTTCCACTACATCCCCTTTAGGTGTGAATACATAAACCTGGCTATTAAATACATCATCTTTTAATGCATCTAAAAACTCTTGAGGGTCTTTAAGATCTTTTTCCCACTCCATCATTTGTCTTAGCCATTGAAGTTTTTCTTCTACATTTGCTTGGCCTGATTCCGTATTACCTTCTTTATATTTCCAGTGAGCAGCTATACCGTATTCAGCGATATTATGCATTTCCATAGTTCTTATTTGAATTTCTACAGGCTCTCCATCTGGTCCTATAACTGTTGTGTGAAGACTTTGATACATATTAGGCTTTGGCATTGCTATATAGTCTTTAAATCGTCCTGGAATAGGTGTCCATAAGGTATGTACCATACCAAGTACTGCATAGCAGTCTTTTACTGTATCTACTATTATTCTTATAGCAGTTAAGTCATATATTTCATCAAAGTTCTTATGCTTATTTTGCATTTTGCTATATATACTATAGAAGTGTTTTGGTCTTCCATAAACATCGCACTTTATTTTTACACTTTCAAATTTATCATTAAGCAATTTAAGTATGTTTTCTATATATGCTTCTCTTTGACTTCTTTTTTTAGCTACCTTTTCAACTAATTCATAATAGCCTTCTGGGTCTATATATCTTAGTGCTAAGTCCTCTAGCTCCCACTTTATCTTAGAAATCCCTAGTCTATTAGCTATTCCACCATATATTTCTAATGTTTCTTTAGCTTTTGATTTAGCTTTTTCTGGTGGCATAAACTTTAAAGTTCTCATATTATGCAGTCTATCTGCAAGTTTTATAAGTATTACCCTTATATCTTTAGCCATTGCTAAAAACATTTTTCTTAGATTTTCAGCTTGAGTTTCTTCCTTTGATTGATACTTTATTTGCCCAAGCTTCGTTACTCCATCTACTAAGTCCGCTATTTCTTTTGAAAATTCCTTTTCTATATCTTCATAAGTATATTCTGTATCTTCTACAACATCATGTAAAAGTCCAGCCGATATAGTTTCTATATCTAACTCCATTGAAGCTAAAATATTTGCTACTGCTATTGGATGTATAAAGTATGGCTCTCCTGATTTTCTAAATTGCCCCTCATGTGCATTTTTCCCAAAGTAATAAGCTTTTTCTACTAGACTAACATCCGCATTTGGTGCATAGTCTTTTATGTTTTTTATTAGTTCTTTTATCTCTTTATCATGCATAATATCACCTATTTTAAGTATGAAGTTCGCTAAGACAATTGAAACAAATAATTTATTTGTCTCTTAAAATCCGCTGCGTATTATTTTTAAAATTTATATATATTAAAATAGTTGGTGTTATACCAACTATTGTTAAATTACTAGTATTTTACAAGAGAATTAACATCATATTTTGATAATTTTTCTCTTCCATTTAAGAACTCTAGCTCTATTAAAAATTGCATAGATACTACTTCTCCACCTAATTTTTCTATAAGGCTAGCAGCAGCTTCCATAGTTCCACCTGTAGCTAATAAATCATCAACTATTGCTACTCTTTGTCCCAGCTTTATTGCATCTTTATGTATTTCTAAAGTATCAGCTCCATACTCTAATCCATAATCGTAGCTTTCTGTTTCATATGGTAGTTTTCCTGGTTTTCTAACTGGAACAAATCCAATTCCCATTCCGTAAGCAACTGGTGTCCCCATTAAGAACCCTCTTGCTTCTGGTCCTACTATTATATCTACATTTTTATCTTTTAAATTTTTTATAAACTCGTCTATTGTAAATTTAAAAGCCTCTCCATCTTGCATTAATGTTGTTATATCTTTGAAGTTTATACCTTCTTTTGGGAAATTTTCTACTTCTCTTATTACTTTCTTTAAATCCATCTTTGAGTGCCTCCTAATAGCTTTCCTCGTATTCTTGTTTTAGCCTCTTTAGATTATTAAGTATTTTACTTTCATCTAAATTTAATTTCTTATCTGGCTTTGGTAATGATTTTATTAAAATAGATTTTGTTTTGTATCCTTGGTTACATTTCAACTCAAAATCTAATAATGACAACTCTTTAAATACATTTAATATTGTAAATATCTTTAAAGGTATTATATTGAATACCTTTTTTAAATCTAGTAAATTTACTTCTAATTCATTTTGTAATAAAGCTAATTTATATACTCCTATAAATTCTTGCCTTTCTGGAATTAAATGATTTATTATATTCTTTAAATATAATAAATCCGTTTGGCTATAATATTTGATAATTGAAGTTGTATTATTCGTATTTTCACATAAATAAGAATAATCCCCCATATTATACAAATAATCATAAAGAATAATATTATTATATCTTTTTAAATCAATTTTTTCAATGTTTGGTGAAAATATAAGTGTTATATTGTCATTATTTTGGCTAATATTGTTATAATTTATATTAAATTCTTCATCTATAAGAGTTATATCTGATAATGCCCTATAAAATCCATTAATAGTATTTGCTATTACTAAAGTTTTTTCACCTAAATAATCAAATATATTTATGTTTTCATTTCCATCTATAGCTTCTTTTATATCACCTGTACTCATTTTCTTGCATATTAAATCTATATCTGACGAGTTAGTATTATACAGTTTATTTTCATCTGGTACAATATTTAAAAATAATTCTATACTTCTTTCATCACAATTAGCATTCTTTGGATGAGATAATCTTATATCTTTAAGTAAAAATTGAACACTTCTATTTCCCATAAAATTATTTTCATCTAGTTGGAATAATACATCTACTTTATCTCCAATATTATATCCACTCTTTAGATATGCCATATTAAACCCTATACAATCATAAGATTTTTCTTTTTCTATTTTAAGCTTTAAATGTTGTTGATTCTTTCCTATAGAACGTATATCTTTAAGTATTGCATCTCTTACTATAAATCTAGGATTCGGATTACTCATTCCAAATGGCTCTAGCTTATGAAGTTCTTCTACTAAATCTAAACTTATAGATTTATCTTGTAGTTCATATTCTACTTTAACTTTTTCTATTAAATCCTCTTCTTCTAAATTATAATCTGCAAACTTATTAACTTGTTCATCTAATAAATCCACTTTATCTGCATCTAACCCCAGTCCTGCTGCTTGGTCATGTCCTCCAAACTTATTTAATAAGTCTTTAGACTTTACTAATGCATCAAATATGCTAAATCCTTTTATAGATCTTGCAGAACCTGTTGCTTCTCCATCTTCTATAGTTAAAAGTACTGTTGGTTTATAATATTTTTCTGTAAGCTTAGATGCAACAATTCCGATTATACCATGTTGCCACCCTTCTTTAGCTATAACTAATACTTTATCATCCTTATATTTAGGGTTAGCATCAATAATAGCTTCAGCCTCTTGATACATTTTAGATTCTATCATTTGTCTCTCATTATTTTTTTCTTCTAATAAATTAGCTATTTCTTTTGCTTCTTCACTACTATTAGTTGTAAATAATTGTACTCCAAGGTATGAATGCCCTAATCTTCCAGATGCATTTATTCTAGGACCAATGGCAAAACCTATATGAGATGAACCTATTTTATCACTTTCTATTCCGCATACCTTTATAAGTTCCTTTAATCCTAGATTCTTGCCTTCACTCATTAATTTTAATCCGTTTTTTACAATTATTCTATTTTCATCTACTAGTGGTACAATGTCACAAATTGTAGCTAGAGTTACTATTTCTAAATAATCATATAAACTCGTTTTAAATACATCTTTAGGAGTTAAAGCTTGTATAAGTTTAAATGCAACTCCACATCCGCATAACATGTCAAATGGATAATGACAATCTTCTTGCTTTTGATTTATAACTGCATAAGCTTTTGGTGTTTCACTTTGGCATTCATGATGGTCTGTTATTATTACATCTAGTCCTAATTCATTAGCTATTTCTACTTCTTTTACAGATGTAATTCCACAGTCAACACTTATCATTAAATCACAACCATTTGAATGTATATGTCTTATTGCATCTTCATTAATTCCGTATCCTTCTTCTAATCTATTTGGAATATAATAATTGACAGGATATCCTATGGAATTAAAATATATACATAATATAGATGTTGATGATACTCCATCTACATCATAATCTCCATAAATCCATATATTTTCATTGTATTCTATTGCTTTTTTTATTCTGTCTACAGCTTTCTTCATATCCTTCATTAAAAATGGATCTCTAAGATACTCTAATGACGGATTCATGAATATTTCTGAATCTTTTTCGTTGTTTATGCCTCTATTTTTTAATATTTGACTAATTTCCGGGGAAATATTAAGTTTTTGACTAAATTCGCTTTCTCTCAAATTTCCTGTATGCTTTAATATCCATTTTTTGTTTAATATCATTCTCCCACCTCTATCTCTTTTTATATTGAGATCTTAAAGTCTTTATAACTAATAATATACCTATTATAAATGATAAGAAAAATCCTGTCCCTGCCATAATATTTATCCATATATTTTTGTTTATATTCGGAGATGCAATTATTAAGGATGATCCAACTACCATAGCTGCCAACACTAAACTTAATGACAACTGTGTTGCTAAATCTGTTACTCTTTTTTCTAGAGCCGAAAATTTAACTTCATCTATTGAAATTTTTATATTATTTTTTTCTAAATTACTTAAAATAACTTTCATTTGCTTTGGTATAGTTTTTAAGTCTAATAACATTGCCTCTGCACTATGTTTTGAATTCATAAGTATTCTTTTAGGATTAAGTTTACTTAAATAATAATGTTGCATAAATTCATTACCTATAGAACTAACTGAAAAATCTGGATTTAACTCTCTAGCAGTTCCTTCTAATGTTATAATAGTTTTCGCTAAAGTCGCAAGTTGTGAAGGTATAGAAACCTTATATTTTCTAAGGAATCTAAATATTTCATTCAATATATCTCCTAGGCTAAGCCTCTCTATTGGAGCGTCATAGTAGTAATGAATTAAATATAATAAGTCTTGTCTTAGGCTATTTGTATCTATATCTGCGTGAACTGAGTCCATTTCCATTAATAAATATATTATTTTATCTACATTCTTTTCTACTAAAGCTATTGCTATTTCATCGAGCATATTTAAAGTTTTTTTGTCAATTATTCCGATCATTCCAAAGTCTATATAAGATATACAGTTTTTAGTTAGCACAAATATATTTCCTGGATGTGGATCTGCATGGAAAAAACCATGTTCAAATATTTGTGTAAATAAAGATCTTATTCCTATTTCACTTACTTTTTTAGTATCCCATCCTAATTCATTTATTTTATCTATATCACTTAGTTTTACCCCTATTATCTGTTCCATTACCAACACTTTTCTTGTTGTATATTCACTATAGACTTCCGGTATATAAACTTCATCATTATCTTTAAATATTTTTTTAAACTTTATAGCATTAATAGCTTCAAAATTATAGTCTAATTCTCTTAATAATTGAGTTTGGAATTCTTCAACTATAGATACTAAATCTATATCTATATCTTTATTTATATCTTTTAAAGCTACTGCCATTCCTCTTAATATCTCTAAGTCTGACTTTATAGTTTCTTCTATATTTGGTCTTTGAATTTTTACTATAACGTCTTCTCCAGTTTCTAATTTTGCCTGATAAACTTGTCCTATAGATGCCGCCGCTAATGGATTATTATTAAATTCTTTAAATATATCATCTACGGATTGACCTATTTCTTCTTTAAAAATATTTCTTGCTATCTCTGTATCAAATGCTTCTACACTATCTCTTAGTTTAGATAATTCATCTATTATATCTTGGTCTACTAAATCTTTTCTTGTGCTTAGTATTTGTCCTAATTTTACATACGTAGGTCCTAATTCTTCAATAACTCTTCTTACTTTTTCTCCAGTAGACATATTTTTTATTTCCTCAGGAGGGTTAGTTATCGGTATTTTATAGGCCACACCTTCTATATTTAATTTTTCTACAATAAATGTAAATCCATATTTAATTAATATGTGTACTATCTCCCTATATCTTCTTAAGTTCTTATAACTTATTCTCATGTTTCACCACTCCTAAGTTGCTTAGTCTGCAATATATTATAAATTTATTTTATAAAATAAAAAGGGCAATTACAAGATTGCCCTTTTAGTTTTATTACTTATGATTATTTGCAGTTTCTATATATTTTAATGCAGATTCTACAAGATTTTGTTTTTCTTCTTCAGATAATTCTCTAACTACTTTTGCAGGAGATCCCATAGCTAGTACTCCTGATGGAATTTTTTTACCTGGAGGAACTAAACTTCCTGCGGCAAGTAATGTGTATTCTCCTACTTCAGCATTATCTAAAACTATAGAACCCATACCTATTAAAGTATTATCTCCTATTTTACATCCATGTATTAATGCTTTATGACCCACCGTTACATTTTTACCAATTATAGTAGGTGCATCATGTGATATATGAACTACACTTCCATCTTGTATATTTGTATTTTCACCTATAGTTATACATTGGTCATCGCCTCTTAAAACTGCATTATACCAAATATTTGCATTTTTTCCTATAGTAACATTTCCTATTATATCAGCTGACTCTGCAACAAATACGCATTTATCAATTTTAGGTTCTATACCTTGGTAGGCCTTAATCATAGTCTTATTCTCCTTCTAGCATTAATTTTGCTTGTATCATTATTGAACATTCTGTACGTTTCTTTTGCATTTCGCACCCAAGTTCATAAGGCTTCATTACATCATTATTGAAATTAGTTGCATTTGCATGACATCCACCTGAACAGTAGAATTTATTCCAACATTTTTGACAGTCCTCTTTACTATAAACGTGAGCATTTCTGAAACTTTCTGTTAATTCTTTAGGGAATACTATTTCTTCATCCATTATATTAGCCATTTTATATTCTTCATTTCCAACAAATTGGTGACATGGATATATATCCCCATTTGGTGTTATTGATAAGTATTCATTACCTGCACCACATCCAGTTATTCTCTTTATTACACATGGTCCTTGGTTTAAATCTACTACAAAGTGGAAGAATGTAAAATCTTTCATTTCCCCTTTTAATTTCATATCAGCGTATTCTATTGCCAATTTTTCGTATTCTTCAAATACTTTTGGCATATCTTCTTCTCTAAGTGCAAATGGATTTGATTCTTCTCCTACAACTGGTTCTATTGATGTAGAAGCAAATCCTTCATTAGCAAAGTGCATAACATCTTTAGCAAAGTCTAAGTTTTCTCTAGTAAACGTTCCTCTTATGTAGTAGTATTTGTCTTTTGGTCTACTTTCTATAAGCTTTTTAAACTTAGGTAATATAACATCATAACTTCCTTTATCATTTAGAGTAGGTCTCATATTATCATTGATTTCTTTTCTACCATCTAAACTTAAAACGGCATTATGCATATGTTCGTTTATATATGCTATTTTTTCATCATCTAATAACACACCATTTGTAGTCATAGTAAATCTTATATTCTTATTATAGTCTTTTTCTACTTTTCTTCCGTATTCTACTAATTGCTTAACTACATCAAAGTTCATTAAAGGTTCTCCACCAAAGAAGTCTATCTCTAAATTTCTTCTACTTCCCGAGTTAGCTATTAGGTAATCTATTGCCGCTTTACCAACTTCAAAACTCATCATTTCTTTAGCTCCACCAAAGTCTCCTTGTGCAGCAAAGCAGTATTTACATTTTAAGTTACAGTCGTGTGCAACGTGTAAACATAAAGCTTTAACTACTTTCTTTCTGTTTATGAAACTTGGATGAGTGCTATAAGTATCTTCTGTATATAAAAGACCTTCTTCTTCTAAGTTTTTAATTTCATCGTATGCTTCATTTATTTTTTCTACTGAATATTCATTTTGAAGCTCTTTTATTATTTCATCTTTATTTTTTTCTTTATAGCTATCTACTAACTTATAAGCTACATCATCAACTACGTGAACGGCTCCTCCGTTTACGTCTAAAACAATATTATATCCGTTCATTGAAAACTTATGTATCATACTCATATGTATCTCCTCCTAAATTGTTATCTATATCAACACATTTTTTCTAGATGAAATTTAACCTAATCTTCATTATATAACTTATGTAAAATATAGGCAATATTATTCCATAATCAATCCTCTCTTGAAATTATATACCTTCAATAAAAAAGACGCCATATTATATGACGTCTTCATTTTAAATCTATTAAATATGATTATCTTTCGCACTCTTGGTTTGCAACTGTACAAGAAGTTTTGCAAGCTGATTGGCAAGAAGTTTGACATTCACCACATCCGCCTTTTGCTGCACTTTCCTTTAAAGTAGCGCTAGATAAAGTTTTTACATGTTTCTTTTCCATTTTAAATTACCTCCTACTAAATTTTTCTAAACTGATTATATCATAAATTTTCATTATATGGAAAATTTATTTGAAGTTTACTCCTAGAACTCCGCCGATACCACCAGATAGAGACACTAACAACACTTTATATAGCATGTCAATTTCAACTGCGAAATTTTCCTTTGCTAAAAATACTATTACCATAAGACATACTATGTACATAAGACCAACTAAAAGGCCATATATAAGACCCTTTTCTTTTATGTGTTTTGAAGCATAAAATCCTCCGAATGCTGCTGAAGCTGTAGTTATAGCTGATGATGCCATTGCTATTGTATTTCCTGATACACTAGTAAAAGTAAGGAATAGGTTATATATTAATAATGTTGCTAGCGTTAATATATATGAATATCCTAACCCTTTTAGAACATGATTTGTTTTTTCCATAAAAATACCTCCCCTCATTAATACATATATATTCGAGGGAAGGTATCTAAATTCCAAATTATTCTGCTGATTCGTTTTTAGCAGCTTCAACAGTTCCTATAGCCCATTTTTCAAATGGTACTTTAGTTCTGTTAGGCCCTAATTCTAATATAACAACATCTTCTTCAACTTTAGCAACGTTAGCAACTATTCCACCTATAGTTACTACTTTATCTCCAACTGATAAGTTTTGTCTCATTTCTTTTAGTTGTTTCTCTTTTTTCTTTTGTGGCTTTATGAATAAGAAGTAGAATACTCCAAATACTACTACCCACATAGCTACTGCCATTAATATAGATTGTGTTTGTCCAGGCATTATTTTACTCTCCTTTGTAAATTATAGTATTTATATTTATTTGTTATAATCATTATATATTAAAATATTTAGGATTCATAGAAAAAATTCTATAATTCATATCCATATTTTGTAAAAAATTCTTTTCTAAAGTCTAATAATCTATCTTCCATTATAGCTTCTCTTACTTGCTTCATTAAATCTAATAAGAAGTGTAAGTTATGAGTAGTTATAAGTCTTGCTGCTAATATTTCGTTAGCTTTAACTAAATGTCTTATATATGCTCTTGTATAGTTCTTACAACAGTAACAATCACAATTTGGATCTAGCGGTGTAAAATCTTTTGCATATTTTGCATTTCTTACAACTACTTTACCTTCACTTGTCATCGCTGTACCATTTCTAGCTATACGAGTAGGAAGTACACAGTCAAACATGTCTATTCCTCTTACAACGCCTTCTATTAAGTCATCAGGACTTCCAACTCCCATAAGATATCTTGGCTTATCCGCTGGCATTAAAGGTACTGTATAATCTAATACTTCATACATTAAGTGCTTTGGTTCTCCAACACTTAATCCACCTACTGCATATCCTGGTAAATCAAGTTCTAATATTTCTTTTGCAGATTGCTCTCTTAAATCTTTATACATTCCACCTTGTATTATTCCAAATAACGCTTGATTTTCTGTATTTTTATGAGCTTCTTTACATCTCTTTAACCATCTAGTTGTTCTTTCTAAAGAATTTTTTACATACTCTCTATCTGCTGGATAAGGTGCACATTCGTCAAATGCCATCATTATATCTGAACCTAAAGCATTTTGTATTTCCATAGCTTTTTCTGGACTTATAAAATGCTTAGAACCATCTATATGAGATCTAAAGTGAACTCCTTCTTCTGTTATTTTTCTAAGTGGTCCTAGACTGAATACTTGGAATCCTCCACTATCTGTAAGTATTGGTTTATCCCAATTCATAAATTTATGAAGACCACCTGCTTCTTTAACAAGGTCGTGACCTGGTCTCATGTATAAATGATAAGTATTACTTAATATTATTTGTGAACCTATTTCTTTTAACTCTTCTGGAGTCATAGCTTTTACTGTAGCTTGAGTTCCAACTGGCATAAATATAGGTGTCTCTATAACTCCATGTGGTGTATGTAATCTTCCTAATCTTGCACCACTTTGCTTACAAGTTTTTATAAGTTCATATCTTACTGCACTCATATTATTTCTCCTTAGTATTAATTTTTTACGTCATTAGCGCCTTTTAAACTTTGTTCCCTACATTTTTTACACTCTTCAGGGTCCTCTATTTCATCACAATCTTCATAGTGAATACTGGTTATATTCATATTGCTATTATCATCGGTTAGTAAGTACTTTCTAATAGCAAATAATCCGGCTATTGCAACTACACCTAGTAAAATTTCTCCCATGCCTCCAGATTTAGGAAGAAGTAACATTTTTCTTGCTATTGCATATAAAAGTACTTCTAGCAGTGCACCTGGTATATGTAGGGATAACATTACTACAAGTTCAACACCTATAACTAAAAGTAGTATTTGACCTAACATGTCATTTAACTGGCTATATTTAACTGGTGTCTGAAATTCTACTATGTATGCTGTCCATATCATTCTTAGTACATCTATAGTTCCTAAAAATACTGCAAGTAAAACTACCATTGATAAAATGGATTCAAAGATATAAGCTACTCTTAACGACAAATTACTCTTATCTATGTTTTTCATTTGATCCCCCTATTTTAAAATCATAGCATCTCCAAAACTGAAAAATCTGTATCTTTCTTTTACTGCTACATCATACGCGTTTAATACACTGTCTTTACTTGATAATGCACTTACTAACATTATTAATGTAGATTCTGGTAAATGGAAATTAGTTATCAGTCTATCCACCATTTTAAATTTATATCCTGGGTAGATAAATATATTTGTCCATCCACTGCTTTCTTTTATGATTCCATCTTCACTACTTGCTGATTCTACAGTTCTACAACTAGTTGTTCCTACACATATTACATTTTTACCATTTTTCTTAGCTTTATTAATTTTTTGGGCAGCTTCTTTTTCTACTATATAGTATTCTGAATGCATTTCATGATTTAATACATCATCAACTTTAACTGGTCTAAATGTTCCTAGCCCTACATGAAGTGTAACAAATGCTATATCTACACCTTTAGCTTTTATTTCTTCTAATAAATCATTTGTAAAATGTAAGCCTGCTGTAGGTGCTGCCGCCGATCCATTATGCTTTGAATAAACAGTTTGGTATCTTTCTCTTTCTTCTAATCTTTCTGTTATATACGGTGGTAGTGGCATATTTCCTAATTCATCTAAAACTTCTTCAAATATTCCTTCATAGTAAAATTTTACTATTCTAGATCCTTCTTCTGCTAATCCTACTACCTCTCCTATTAATTTTCCATTTCCAAAGGAAAACTTAGTCCCAATTTTTGCTCTTTTACCTGGCTTAACTAATGCTTGCCAAGTATCTTCTTCTGTTCTTTTTAATAATAAAAATTCTATTTTCCCTCCAGTGTCAACCTTTTCTCCTATTAATCTAGCAGGTATAACTCTAGTATTATTAAGAACTAAACAGTCTCCTGGATTTAAATACTCAACTACATCTTTAAAAATACGATGCTCAATTTCTCCACTTTTCTTATCTAGTACCATTAATTTTGAACTAGATCTATCTTTTATAGGAACTTGAGCAATTAATTCTTCTGGTAGGTCAAAGTAAAAGTCACTCGTCTTCAAAATTCAACTTCCTTTCCAAAATTTTATACAACTTACATAATAACAAAAAAATTAAATTTTACCATATAGCTCAAATGTTTTTATTTATATTTTGTGTTTTTATAGTGTATGTAATCTACATTATTAATCTAATTTAATTTACTACTTTATTTTAATTTTTTATATTTATTCTTACTTATTAGGAAGAGCTATATTTAAGTGTTCATATGCAAGTGGCATTGCAATTCTACCTCTAGGCCCTCTATTTATAAATCCTAATTGAAGCAAATAGGGCTCATAAACATCTTCTATAGTGTTTCTGTCTTCTCCTATAGATGCCGCTAATGTATCTAGTCCTACAGGGCCACCTCTAAACTTTTCTATTATAGTCATTAATAGCTTTTTATCTACATAGTCTAAGCCTAATGAGTCTACACCTAAAAGCTCTAGAGCACTATTTGCAACTTCATCAGTTATATTTCCATCAGCTCTAACTTGAGCATAATCTCTAACTCTTTTTAAAAGTCTATTTGCTATTCTTGGTGTTCCTCTAGAGCGTTTAGCAATTTCAGTTGCTCCACCTATTTGAATTTCAGCACCTAAAATTTCAGCTGATCTCATTACTATTTTAGCTAGTTCATCTACTGTATAGTAATCTAATTTGCAAATAACTCCAAATCTATCTCTAAGGGGATTTGTAAGCATTCCTGCTCTAGTAGTTGCACCTATTAATGTAAATTTAGGAAGGTCTAGTCTTATACTTCTAGCTGAAGGACCTTTACCTATTATTATATCTAAGCAATAATCTTCCATTGCAGGGTATAATACCTCTTCAACACTTCTGTTTATACGGTGTATTTCGTCTATAAATAATACATCATTTTCATTTAAATTTGTAAGTATTGCGGCTAAATCTCCTGCTCTTTCTATTGCTGGACCTGATGTTATTCTTAAATTAACTCCCATTTCATTGGCAATTATACTTGATAGAGTCGTTTTACCAAGTCCTGGTGGTCCGTATAAAAGAACATGGTCTAGTGGTTCATTTCTAGATTTTGCAGCTTCTATAAATATTTTTAATTGCTCTTTAGCTTTTTCTTGACCTAAATAATCATCTAAAGATTTAGGTCTTAAATTATTTTCTATATCTACATCTTCATTTTGCATTCCTGATGTTATAATTCTATTTTCATCTTCAAAATCAAACACTTAAACCTCCCCCTATCTTAATGATTTACTCATTATGTATGTTAAAGATTTCTTTATTATATCTTCTGTATTAAGTCCATCTTTCTTGCACCTTTCAACTGCTTCTTTAGCTTCAGGTGCTGAATATCCAAGTGCCAGTAATGCATCTACAGCTTCATCTTGAGATATTCCTATTGGAGCATTTGACAGTAATGTTGGCTCAAATTCTACAGTAGTTTTATCTACCTTGTCTTTTAGTTCTAAAATTATTCTTTCTGCTGTCTTTTTACCTACACCTGGTGCTTTAGACAGTTTTGCTATGTCTTCACTTAATATATATGCACCTAGTTGGCCTGGAGATGCAAAAGAAAGTATAGCAAGCCCAACCTTAGGACCAATTTTTGATACTGATGTTAATAATTCAAACATCTTCATTTCTTCTTGAGTTGAGAACCCGCAAAGACTCATATCATCTTCTCTTACAATTAGCTTAGTATATATTTTAGCCATTTTTCCCAATTGTAAGTCTTTTATTGTATTAGATGATGCATTTATTTTATACCCTATATCATTATTTTCTATAACTATACTATCTAAACGAATCTCCTCTATACTTCCTTTTATATAACTATACATATTTACCTCCAATATTTTTTAGAGTTTTCTCAAGCCTGTTTGCATGAGCATGACATATTGCTACTGCTAATGCATCTGCTACGTCATCTGGTTTTGGTACTTGTTTCAAATTTAAAAATGATGTAACCATTTGCTGAACTTGTGCTTTTTGGGCTCTACCATATCCTACTACACCTTGCTTAACTTGAAGAGGAGTGTATTCATATACAGATTTGCCATTATGCGCACATGCAAGCATAGTTACACCTCTAGCTTGTGCTACTGTTATAGCTGTTTTTACATTTTTATTAAAGAATAATTCTTCTATTCCAACTTCATCAACATTATATTTCTTTATTAAAAGATCAGTTCCTTTATATATAGTTTCTAATCTTTTTAATGTATCAGTATGAGCTGGTGTTGTAACTGCCCCATAATCTATTACTCTAAATTTATTATTTTTATATTCTATAACTCCATAGCCCATTATTGCTATTCCAGGGTCTATTCCTAGTATTATCAACTCAATAAATCCTCCTATAAAGCTTGTTTTACACGAAACTTATGTTCTTTTATATTATATCATAAGTTTTTCTATACTCAAAATTCACTTTATATACATCTTTAAAAGAAAATAAAATATAAAAGGACAACCTTAATAGGTTGTCCTTTTATATTTTAGCTTCCGAAGTTTTCAAGTCTTGCATAAGCTTCATCTTCTGTATTTACAGTAATACCTTTTTTAATTTCATCTTGAACTGTTTTAGGTAATGAATCTATCGCTATATCTGTCTTTTCAACTAATGACCTAACACCATCTTTATCATATTTATAAAGTCCTATAAATCCATCATCTATTTCTAACGAAAATTTATTACTTTTTGAAGCATCATTTACTGTCATAGTTTCAGATAAAATTATTTCAAACTTAGTTAAGTTTTCAACTTTTCTATCTGGATACTTATTTTTAAAGTATGCTATTATTTCGTCTTCACTTTTATCTAATAATGCCTTATCTACTGTACCTAACATCACTGGTGACTTTCCAGAGTCACTTCCATCTTCATTTTTCTTATGTAACCACACTTCACAATTCTCACTTATCCCAAATGCATCTTTAGTTTTTTCTGGCTCTTGGATTTTTTGTGTAGTATTTACATGATTTTGTTCTATATTTCTAGTTTTCACTCCTATATAAATTCCACCACTTAATACCACTATACCTGTCAAAATTAATACTGGTATCTTCCAAGGAAACTGTTCTTTTTTTTCAAACATAAAATTACCTCCTTTTACATATATTTTTTAATAAATTTCTTTTTATAGAATTTTAGGTAAATTTTAGAAATTATTTATATATAGATTTTTATCCCATTTCATTAATTTTATACATATTATAAGGTATCATTTATTTTTCGACTTAAAGGAGGGATTGACTTGAGTTCATATGTTAAAATAATTTACGATAAAATAGACTTTTTAGAATTTAAACAAGATATTTTATTTTTAAAACAACCACAACATAAAGCTTCTATATTTCAAGAACTTACATTAGATGATTTCTTAAAAATACGTGATTTTACTAATAATATTGAGGATAAAATATTAAATGGCGAGCATTATGATATTAATCAATACGAAAAGGAACTATTTGATATTTGGCCTCCAGTTAGGTCTTTACCATCTTCATCTACATTAGTTGCTAAAGCTCTTATGCATGAAGATATTTTTAATTCTCTATTTAAAAACAATAATTAATTTTAAAGAGGAAAATAATATATTTTCCTCTTTTTTACTAACTTTTAATTTTATAAGCTATATTTTTTTATTTATTGGCAATACTCTTTAATGAATAATAGATTTATTAGGAGGTAAAATTATGTCTAGTATAAATTGCAGTGTAAACAACTGTTCTCACAATAATTCAGGAGTATGTTATGCAAATAAGATAACTGTAAATGGTAAAAAGGCTCACACTAGTAAAAATACTTGCTGTAGCACATTTTTAGATGAAAAACATTACGGAACTTTAACTAATAATACTAATGGTGGTGGTTCATGTTCAATGATAGGATGTAATGTTAAAACTTGTACTTACAATGCATCTAATGTCTGTACACTTGATAATATCAGTGTTGATACTCAATTACCTAAAGCTAATCTTTATGAAGAAACATACTGTTCTAGTTTTAAATGTAAATAATTTTAAAAATTACATAATACAAAAGGTGCAATAG
>NZ_JAFFPK010000016.1 GCF_017590215.1 Clostridium sp. CCUG 7971 | reverse complement strand
CTAAATCTTATACTTCTTTAAAACATAATGCTTCTTTGCAAGATGTGTATGATGTTGCTGAAGCTATAATGGGACTGCAAGAACATGGTGTTTTAGACATAATCAAAGTTGATAATACAACACTTGGTGCATAAACCTTTGTATTAAATTTTTATGAAAGGAGAACTTTAATATGGAACTTACTAAAAAATTACTTATGACTTTTAAAAATAGTGATGATAAAAAAATCTCTTTATCTGTAGAAGATCCTAAAGATGATATAACTGAAGAAGAAATAAAATCAGCTATGGAATTAATACTTGCTAAAAATATATTCGCTCCTAATGGAATGGATTTAGTAGCAGTTGTTGAAGCTAAAGTAATTGTTACTGATACTACTCCTTATGACTTAGTTATAGGGTAAAACTCGCTTTGCTCAAAATTAATATAACTAATAAAGACTATGCTATGAAATCCCCTACTTTTCTAGCATAGTCTTTTACTTATAAAATTTATATCGAAAGGTTGTGTATATAATGAATTCAGAAATTCAAACATTGATAGCTTCTGTTGGCTTTCCTATAGCCCTTAGCATGTATTTACTTGTTAGGATAGAAGGTAAACTTCAGACTCTATCTGATAGTATTAATGAATTATCTAAAAATATAATAAGTATGAAATAAAGGAGTCTTAAAAATAAGACTCCTTTTTATTAATATTTGGCAAATCTATAACCTACCCAATCCCAAATATTATAATAAAATTAATTATTTAGTTTTATAAATATAAGTTTAAATTTTATAGTTATTTTAAGTATTCACGAAAACATCTGTTTTAGTGTACATAACTCTAAATTATAAATTTTAAGATAATAAATAAAAAAATATATGAACTGTATATGGATAAAATTCATAATATAAAATGTAAAAAGTATTTGATATTTTGAAAATAAATGAGTACTATTTAAATGTAAAATATTTTTTACATTTAAGGAGGTGTGTTTTATGGATACTAATTTATCTAATGTACAAATGTTTCAATTATACTCTGTATACTTTGCTATGATATTTTTAGTAGTATCAGCAATCTGTAGTATTTTTATGTTAATATCAGTTTCAAGACAAGGTGATGAGAGAAAAAAATATATCTTATCAAAGACTTGTACACAATCTTTTTTAGTATATACAGGAATATTAGTTATTGATGTAATATACACAATTTTCTTTGAAAAATACAGTAATTTTGTTATGGAAAATACACCTATAGTTTCTCTAGGTTTAATATCTATTATATTTACTGTAAGCATTTTTATTAATAAAAGGACGTATGGAAATTAATATGAATAATAATATTAAGAAGTTTCGTAAAGAAAAGAATATATCTCAAGAAAATTTAGCTAAATTATGTAATGTGTCAAGGCAAACTATAAATGCAATTGAAAACAATAAATATGACCCTACACTTTCGTTAGCTTTTCAACTGGCGAGTGTATTAGAAGTAACAGTAGATGAATTATTTATTTACTAATAATATGGCTATACTAAATACTAGGAGTATTAAAAATTAATGCTCCTTTTTTCTGTTCAAGAAAACATCTATTATTTTGTACAATTATTGCAGGTAACTTTTATTGTTCTAACTATAATTAACTCAATTAGATATTGCTCAAGAAATAAAAGTGATGTTTAATTGAGCATATTAATATATTCACAAATTTATTATAATAATAACTTGAAAGTAGGGAGTATATCAGTATGCTCCCTACTTTGTTGTTAAGATAGTTAATAAAATCAACATCATATTAAAATATAGCTAATTTTTATGACATAATGCAATATATAGTTTACTTTTGTAATATTTATCATATCATATGTAATATAAGGAGGTTTATATGAAGAATAAAAGAATGAAAATAGCTCGTATTGAATGTGATATGAAACAAGATGACTTAGCCAAAGCAGTAGGAGTAACAAGGCAGACTATTGGATTAATAGAGTCAGGAAACTATAACCCTACTCTAAATCTCTGTATTGCAATATGTAAGGCTTTAGGGAAGACCTTAGATGATTTATTTTGGGAGGAATAATAATGAAAAATATTAAAAGTCAAGATGAAAGAGTTTTAGCTCAAAGAAGAAAAATTCAAAGTGATGGATTTCAATTATTAACTTATGCATTACTTATATCTGCGGTAGTTCAGCAGTTCTTTTTACAAGCTCCACCTAGTCAATACATGGCTGAGTTTTTATGTTTAGTAGGTGCTGGATTTTATAATCTTATTCGTAATTTAAATATAGGTAATAATCTTTTTGGTGATGATAAAAGTTCAGGTAAGCATCTTTTTAGAAATATCTTATTTTCTGGAGTAGGATCTGTTATTCTTTTTGCTTTATTAACAGGCGAAAAAAATTTAGGTAATCTTTTAAGTTATTTTTTAACCTTCACAGTAGTATCTGGTTGTATGACTTATCTTAGTTACTACATTAGTAAAAAGAAGAAAAATAAAATTGAGAGAGAACTAGATATGGATGAAGATGATATTGAGTAATATACTAAAAACGCAATTAGAAATAGATTTATTGAATGAAACTATTTTGTAATTGTAAAATAATTAAATATTATGCATAATATAATTAAAGTTTGAAATTGTTATAAATTTCATATGGGTTGATTAGAGGGATGTAAAATGAAAAAAGATTAATTATAGCTATATCTATGGCTATTACACTATTAATAGTAGGATGTTCAAATCTTACAAGTCCAGTATTGCAAGGTTTTTATCAAAGTAATATGCTAAATGGATATCATATACAATTTGCTTTTCAAAATGATGATAGTACCTTTGTTGCATATATTAACAATATAGAAATAAATAAGGGAACATATGAAAGTTTAGGAGATAGAAACTATATTTTAAAAGGAGATACTGCTGAGTTAAAAATAAACTTAGAAAAAAATGATTCTTTTAACCTTAATATAGAAAATCTAGTAAAAAATCTAAACGAAGGCAAACCAATACAACTAAAAAATATTAATAAAACACCTGCATATTTTGATCAAACATTTAGCGACGAAGATAAACAAACTGTAGAAAATCTATTAAAGTAACCCTGAGTCTATTTTTAAGACCCAGGGTTATTTTTATAATTATTCCTTAGATTCTAAACTTTCAGAATCCACAGTAGTACAGTTATTTTTATCTGCAATTAATGTAGAACCTAGTGCACCTGATATTAATGCTTTAATATCTAAACCAACTGCACCTTCTAATCCCTTTATTACCTTATCTGTAGTAGTCATGATGTCGCCTACCATCTTGGCACCGTTACCTTCACCATACATTGTTATACTATCTACATTTGCTAATGGAGATGCTGCATTTTTAACTATCTCAGGCAATTTTTCAACTACCATTTCTATTACTGCTGCCTGTTGCATCTTATTCATGGCATCTGCCTTTTTATCTAGACCTTCTGCCTCTGCTAATAGTTTAGCTCTTATAGCTTCTGCATCTGCTTTACCTACTGCACTTATACCTTCTGCCTTTTTTTGCTCTGCTACTAACTCTGCTTCTGCTTTGTCTTTTAATATTTCATATTCTTTTTTAGCTTTATATTGTTCTACATCGGCTTCTTTTTGCTTTTCATAAGCCTCTGCATCTGCCTCTTGCATTCTTTTATACTTATCTGCTTCTGCTTGTTTTTTGATTTCGGCTTCAAGTACTCTTTCTTTTACTAAAGCTTCTTTTTCCCTTATAGCTATTGCCTTTTCTTGTTTTTCTATGTCTGCATCAGCTCTAGTTGTCTCTAATCTCTTTCTTTGTATCTCTTCTGTTATCTTATATACAGCATCTGCTTCAGCTTTTTTCTCATCTTCTTTTATCTTTAATTCTGACTGTTTTAGAGCTAGTTCATTATTTTTTATAGCTATATCTTGCTCTGCAGTTACCCTAGCATCATTAGCTTCTTTATCTGCTTTTGACTTAGCCCTAGCTATTTCTTTTTCAGAATTTGCTTTAGCTATTTCTGCATTTTTTTGTATAGTTACTATGTTGTCTATACCTAAGTTTTCTATTACTTTATTATCATCTATAAAGTTTTGAACATTAAAACTTATTAATTCTAACCCCATTGCATTTAAATCTGGTTCTGCATTTTCTTTTACTGCCTCAGCAAACTTTTTTCTATCCTTTACCATATCTTCTAACTTCATTGTACCGACTATCTCTCTAACATTTCCTTCTAGCACTTCCCTAGCTATACTAGCTATGTAGTTAGTATCTTTGCCTAAGAAGTTTTGAGATGATAATTTTATTAAATCATTGCTACTTCCTACCTTTACGTTGACATTTGAATCTACTCTTACATTAATATAATCTGCAGTTGGCACTGTACTAGCAGTTTTAACGTCTATTTGTATTAATTGTAGTGCTAGTTCATCTTTTCTTTCTAAAAATGGTACTTTTATAGTGGCTCTTCCTATTACTACTCTAGGTTGTTTTCTAAGTCCAGAGATTATAAAGGCTTTATCTGTTGGTGCTTTTACATAACCTCTAGATATTAAAGCTAAAACTAAAATTAAAACTACTACACCTGCCACCATTGGTATTAAAATAGAACTATCAAAAAACATCAAAATCCCCCTATTATTTTATTATTTTAGTAGCTTACCCTTGTTTAAGTCTATGTATAGTTAACATAATTTATTTTATATTTTATAATAAAGTAATCTGTTGAGTTTATATCTATTATTATCTTACATTATTTTCATAAATTTAGCTTTTTATGACTTAAAGCTAATGTATAAATATATAGTCTATTACATTTATTTGAGCAAAATTAAAAGCATAGGATTTAACCTATGCTTAAATACTATTTTTTATATTTTTATTTCTTTAACCCTTCCAACAATGCCACTTTCAAGCATTACTTTAATTCCATGATGATGATTTGGTGAATTAGTAAGAATTCTTTTAACTATTCCTTCTGTTAACTTTCCGCTTCTTTGATCTTGCTTTTGTACTACAAAAACATTTGATCCTATTTTTATATCACTTCTTTTAGTTCCGTCCATAATTTATACCTCTTGCTTTCTTGTAAGATATTTTTACATTTTATTGTATTTATCTTCTAGTAATTAATAATTAGTATTTTATCTGACTCCGTAGAATTAATTTCTAAAGAAAAATTATCTTCATCAATAATCATCTCATTAAAATTAGGATCATACCTTTCAAAGAGCTGCTTGCTTCTATAATTTTTTATCCCAGCCTCTTGCCATACTATAGTTATAGATTGTCTGTCTTTATTAAATACAACACGTACCGGAACATGTTTATCAAATATAACTTTTTTATCTGACTTTGAAATAGCCTTTATTCCTACGTCAAACTCACTACACTCAAAATCATGAAATCTATGAAATGATTTTAAGGAATTTAAACTATTTGATAATGTCTTTCCTTCTAATTTTGCCACGTTGATTCCTCCTAATATAGTTTATTCTCTTATTATATTTCCATCTTTTATAGGCATATACTTTTACCATTATAGTACACTTTGAATACATTTTATACACTATCTTTAAAGATAACAAATGCACACGTATTTATCTAGTGCATTTGTTATAATTTATTAACTTATTTTTATTGCACATAATTATCTTGAATTAAGAATATTGCTTAGGTGAAGAAACCTTAGCTATAGCTATTTACTATGCATTAAAGTATAGTGATAATTTTAAATCTCCTATACTTATATCAAGAAAGTAATCATGACAAAACTTATTACTTTTCTTAAATAAAATTTAAAAGGAGGTAAACATAATGGCTGTTGTTGAAATAAAGAACCCTTCAAGCTTAAAAATAAGATTAGATTTAGGTATGGTAGATGGAAAAACTAGAACTAAATCTTATGCTTCTTTAAAACATAATACGCCTTTACAAGATGTGTATGATGTTGCTGAAGCTATAATGGGACTGCAAGAACATGGTGTTTTAGACATAATCAAAGTTGATAATACAATACTTTGTGCATAAACCTTTATATTAAAATTTAATGAAAGGAGGACTTTAATATGGAGCTTACTAAAAAGTTACTTATGACTTTTAAAAATAGTGATAATAAAAAAATCTCTTTATCT
>NZ_JAFFPK010000015.1 GCF_017590215.1 Clostridium sp. CCUG 7971 | reverse complement strand
ACTATGTGGTATGTGAATGTTTCTGATATAAAATCAAATGCTAAAGGTTTCTATAGTTTTATATCAACTATGTGGTATGTGAATCAAAGTAAATTTTCAATTAATGCATGGAAAAATTATCGTTTTATATCAACTATGTGGTATGTGAATTCGCCGACACTTTTTAACCCTTCAAAATATGAAGGTGTTTTATATCAACTATGTGGTATGTGAATTTAATCTTTATATTACATTATATGCAAGACTAGCTTAGTTTTATATCAACTATGTGGTATGTGAATTCGAGATATCTAAGTGTTATTAGTTCTGTTTCATTATGTTTTATATCAACTATGTGGTATGTGAATAAAAAAGAATTAGGTATGGCTAAAGGAATTAGTTATCGTTTTATATCAACTATGTGGTATGTGAATTTACGAGTCCGTTATATTATTAATTTGTAAAAGAACTGTTTTATATTAACTATGTAGTATGTAAATAATGTCATTCCAGCCATTTCATAGTCTTTTGCATAACGTTTTATATTAACTATGTGGTATATAAATTTAAAAACTAAATATATATTTAATTAATTATGTATATTTTATAAAAGACTTAGAAATTCTAAGTCTTTTATTTATTACAAAATACTATATAACTTAAATTATCTACCTGTAAACTCTAAGTATTTTTTAATAGTATATATATATCTATTATTTATTGCCATAGTTGCTTCATTTAAGTTTAATATTCTGAAGAATGGACACGCTTAAAAATAAGAGGTGGAAATATGGAATTGTTGAATGTAATATTGAAGAGTTTTAGCAGACTGGTTCTAATCATAGATATAGCATTATTTATAATTTTATTAACATTATATTTTAGTTTATAAAAAGAAGGTAGCCGTTGGGAGGCTACCTTTTATACGGTTTAGACCGAAAACTCCTAATATATCCTTATTAGGTAGGGTTGATAATTAATCTCTTGATATAATTATTTACCCAAATGTTTTAAAACTAAATCTAAAGTTTCAAACCTATTTTTACCATCTAAGAATGTACACTTCTCGCCTGTTTTAAGTTTTAAGAACTCTTCTTTAGTTCCACCACCAATTGTAAATAAATTAAATCCTTCCCACTCCACATGATCTTTTATATTCTTAATTATGTAATCAGTTTTACCCCATGCTAGCACCTCTGCTGTTGTTTTATCTACCTCATTACTAAATAAAATACAATTAGTATATTTTTTCATTTGATTTTCTCCTTTTATTGATATTCCCATGGTTTTAAGTATTCCATGAGCTATTGCTATACCATTTCTTTCTTGTTCTTCTTTTGTATCAGCTATTTTAATATCTTCTTTATTATCTATAAAACATACTTCTACTATATTTGATTTCATCCTTGTATTATTTATTACATAATAATAATCTCGATTCCCATGTTTTTTATCATATACTTTCACAATGGTTTGACCTATATCTATTAAACTTTCAGATATATTATTAGCTAATATTAAACCTTCGCCTTTTAAGAATGAATGTATAACTTCTCCTCTATCTCCACCACCTGCATTATGGTGTATAGATACAAACCATTTAGCATTTGTATTATTAGCTATTTCACATCTTTTAGATAGAGATACATATTCATCATTGCTTCTAGTTTCATAAACTTTTACATTATGTCTTTCTAGTTCTCTTTTGCAAGCTTTACCAGTGTTATAATTAAGAACTTTTTCTTTTAATCCATTAGCACATGCCCCTGAATCTGAACCACCATGTCCATAATCTAATACTACCTCGTTATTATTTCTCACAATTATTCACCAACCTTTTCTAATACTTTATCTACTTTATTTTCAGTTCTATTTATATCTGCTTTTAAATCTGTTGCTATTACTTTTACACTTGCTGCTAATTGTTCATTTGTAGCTAGTAGTTTTGCATTAGTTTCTAATATTTTATCTTCTCTTTCTCTATCTGCTACTTTATCTTCTTTTCTTTCTTCTCTGTCTGCTTTATCTTTATTGTTAAGATATAATCCAAGAGCCACGCAACAAGCTATTGGAAAACCTACGCTTTGTACTAATGTTGTAAAATCCATATTTTTATCCTCCTAAATTTTTGTATAAAAAAAGAACTATGCTATGTAGTCCTCGTTAGTTATTTCTTTATATTCTTCAGTTGTTATCATCTTTGCTACAACAAATACTTTTACATCCTCATTATTATATAAATCTTCTTCGTACCATTTTTTAATAGTATCTTTCCACATAATTACATACCACCTTTCATTTTAGCTACTTCTAAAGTTACATTAGCTAGGTTTTTATTTAAAGTATTTATTTGTATCTCATTTTTAGCTTTATCAAGTAATAACTTAGAGTTCTGTTCGTTCAAAATGGATATTTCATCTCTTAATATTTGCGTTTCATTTTTTGGAATATCTTCATATATAGGATCTTTTGTTTCAGCATCAACTGATGCCACAAATTTACCGATTGGTATATTATCTATCTCTATGTAGGGAATATTAACTGGGACTTTATAGAATCCAGTTTTAGTATTAATTATAGTCCCTTCTCCATCATAAATTATTAAAGTTTTCATCAAATCACTCCTTTTTATTAATCAAATGCTATCCAAAACACAGTTTGGTAACCATCAGATGTATACGTATCAATTGGCAACTTAAAACCACCTTCTCTTACATATTCACTTGTTGCGTTAAGTTTATTTTTATTTATATATTGGTTTCTATCGGCAGTTATATAATCTTCCCATATTCCACTCAAAGAACTATCAAGATATATACAGAATCCTTTTTAGCCTCTCGAGGAAATATAACAACTACGGAAGGTTTAAAGTTTAATCCTGACACCTCGATAAAATGTCGCCCTGATTCAAAACCCGAACCCGATATACCACTTGCCCATTTTTTACCTAATTGAATCTCTCCAACTTTACCAATCAAACTTGACATTTTATCAGATGGCAACGTATCTACTCCAATGCGTTTTAATTTATTACCTAATAAAAATCTTTGAAAGTCTATATTTTCATAAACCTTATCCATTGAGTTTACACTTTCAACTAAATCAGTTTCAGTAGGTATTTTATCAATAGTTTCATACGTATAAGGTGCAGTTGGAGGTGTAAAATTTTCTGTCCATCTAGCAACATTTGAAATTCTAAGCTCATCAATCCTACAATAAGGAGCACTGTTAGAATTTGAACCTTGCCCAAATGTTGTTAACGGTGCAGTTGTTTTATTAATAATATAATCTTTGGTTTTTATAAGAACACCATTTTCATATAAGTATGCCTTATTGTTTACGCATACAATAGCTATATGTATAAACCTTCCAGTAGGCATTATATAGTCAAACGAACTACCATCACCGAATATGTTAAACATGAAAGTGCCATTATTAACAGAATTATTGAAACCTATAGTAAGATAACCAATGCCACTACCTAATATATAGTTAAAGTAATCAGTATTAAGTCTTTCTCTGTAGCACCAAAAATCTATTGTAACACCATTTTTAAATGTTCCAATATCAATAGGTTCTAACTTAAAGTGTCCACCACTAAAATTAAAACACTTGCCAAATTTTCCATTATCAGATAAAACTGCATCATTATTAGTGATTTTATATTTAAACAATGAACTATCTGTAAAATCTTCACCCTTTAGTAACAGTATTGTATTTTTATCTATTCCGCTCACTTAATCACCACCTTACAATATATCTACAAATTTATTTCTTATTTCAATAGCCTTAACTCTAGTGCCATTGACTTGCTCTTCTAGTTTTGAAATACTTGTTTTAGCCGAACTAATGGCTTCTTCAACAGTGCTTCCATCACTCATTGTTACATTACTAGCAACTAATTCTAAATTATCTACAGTTTCTTTTAGTTTATTTATTTCATTTAGTAAATTACCAGCAACATCGCCATCTAGTACACCTTTAACTGTATCAAACCAAGTATTAAAATCATTTTCAAAGAAAACTTTAGCATCCTTAAGCCACTCATTCATTTCAATGCCTTTTTCTTGAATGTGAGCTTGCAGTTGATTATATAAAGTAGTTGTATCTATTTCTTTTATTAATCCAGTAACTATACCGCAAATTTCGGTATTTAGCCTAGTATCTGCTATCATGTTTTGTTTTATATCTATACTACCTTTAGAAATTAATATTTCTGCAATACATAGTTCATGTGCATCTGCATCACGCTGCAATGAAGGTCCAACTGGATTTGATGCAAACTGTCCTTTTTTTACTATACATTTAATATTTCTTTCTATAGTATCCATACGAAGTACAATTCTATCTATTCTATCAAGTACTCCATCAGCATGATCTAATGTTAAAACTAAATCATCTGTATTAATATATAGTGCTCCATTTATAAAAGCCTTGCCTTCTTTAATTATAATACTCATACCAGTATTTGAAATTACTTGCAGTTTTGTTGATGGATTTGGATAAATACCATTACTGATAAAAGGTATAAAGTATTCTCTAAAATCTTCTGCTTTCATTTTCCTATCTCCATTAATACTGTTAAATATAAAACTTTTTTCCATTATTTCACCGCCTTCATTAACCTATTTAAAAAATTAGGTATTCCTTTACCAAAAACTAATTGAATAGCCATTGAGTTTGGAGTATAATTTTCTTTTACTTCCACAATTTTAGTATCCATAGTAACATTAAGCTTTTTATCTTGAACTGTTACTATATCTCCTAGGTAATAATCTTTTTCATATATAAACGTATTTTTATAATTTACATCTAGTTCAAATGTTTTAAGCTCTTCTAAATCTTTTAATGCAACTTGTGCTGATTTAATTATTTCTGATACTTCATCTGAATTAGTATCTACAAATGTTTCTATGCGATCAAAATCTGTAACATCTCCAACGCTTAAAACCATCTTTGTACCATCTTCTTTAGTTCCTGAATAAACCACATTTTTACTGTTTATAATACTTTCTGTATATTCTCTAGTAAGTATATTATTAAAATCACTCCTAAAAGTTATCGGAGGTAAATCTCTTTGGTTAACTGTCTTATTTTTAGATTCTAAAATATCAAATATAAACTGCTTATTCTCTATATCTAGTTCAATATTCCATCCTAAACCACTGTATTCACCTATCTCATTTAGTTTACTACCTAACAACTCATAAGAACTTCGCCATGAATCATTAGCTCCTCTATTTTTATTTTCAGCTATTACTAATCTATTTATTTTTCTTTTTGAATCAACAGGATTTACACAATTTTTATCAACAAAAAACTTAATTATTTCTTCTTGTGTTCCTTTAAAACTCATATATGAATTATTTATATCAGGAACTATTAATCTGCGGCTCATAAGTCCTTGAAGCAAATATCCTTTTATAGATAATAAGTCGGTATTTTCTTGACCTTGAGAATAGTTAAATCCTCTATGAAGAATAATACCGACCTTATTAAAGTCTTTTCCAAATAATATTAAATTATTTTTTACTAATTTATCAGTATGTAATTTACTAGTATTTATAGTTAACTCAAACTCACCATTTTTGTAAAATCGTCTAGTGATATTTAAGCTTTTATAATTATCTATTTCACCTAATAAGTTTATATCTTTATCAAATACTCTAATACTTTTCATAACTACCCCCTATATGCCTATGTATAAAGGAGAATAATATATTGATACTTCTAGATTATCAATGCCTTTGTCGGCATCGTATCTAAATAAATTATCTCCTAAATCTAGTTTTAAGAACTCGCTGTTTAAATCTAACCAATGATACACATTTTCTTTAGTACCATTACTTTTTAATAATTCAATTCTTTTGTTAGCATAGTGTGTTGTAACTTCTAGTGTATCCCCTCTTTCTAAAGTTCTATTAATACGAATAAACTCTCTAGTATTTATATTAATAAGCTTAGGGTTAACTACTGTAGCTAATGCTTTAAACTTTACCTTTATACCACATTCAATGTCACCTGGATTATTTATATTACAAATTAAATTACTTACTCTTGAACCTAAATCTACCCCAAATTTATCAACTTCCAATTCAAATCCAAAATTAGCTTCCCATAAAGCTATATCAGCTTTATATGTATTTATATCTTCCCAAAATGGAATATAGGCTATAAATTGAATTAAAAATTCTTGATAATACATCATAGGTTTATTAAATGTAATACTATCAATACTTACATTAATTTTTCTTGTTAAATTATTGTTTGTATAAATTAATTCACCATCCAATAAAGGATTTAATATGCGAGTTAATTGATTTCTTTTTCTATCTAATTCGTCTGCATCGAAAGCATCTATAGCTCCAGTGATAGGAATAGATCTTTCTTTAAAAGATTTGCCATCAACATCATAGCCATGATCTCTTGCAGATAGAGTTGTACTTATAGAAGATGAAGATGTATTTTCTATACTTAAAAGATAAAAAGGTCTAGAACTACTAAAAGTAACTTCTTGACCTTTTTCATTTCTATATATTAATTTTCTCAAAACTCAACCTCCAAGTTTAATTAGGGTATAATAAAAGCTAACTCTCTAAATCCTTTTTCTATTGCACGTTCTACTCCACCAGAAGAATTAGATACATTTACTTCATAATTATTAGTATTATGATTTGTATTTATAGTTCTACTATTAGATAAATTATTAGATAAACTTCTACTTGCTAATGCATTCTCTCTAGCCGAATTCAAATCAGAAGTTATACCCGCTATCATACTTTTAATACTATCTATTGCTGGTTTAAAACCTTCAACCAATTTATCTCCTAGTGTCATTCCCGCCACTTCATAGGATTTCGCATAACTATTAAGTAACTCAACTATTTCTTTTTGATTTTTATCTATTATAAGTTTTTCGGCTTCTGCTTGTAACTTCGCATCATCTACTCTTTGTTCATAAAACTTTTTAGATTCTTCTAATCTAGTTTCATACATTTCTTTTTCACTAGCATATATTTCATTTATATTATCTATTTCATTTTTCTTTTTTTCTTCTAGCTGTTCTTTTTGGCTCTTAAGTTCCTCTTTTTTATCTTCTAACTCTTGTATTTCAAGCCTTTTCTTTCTTTCATTAAGTAACTTTTCTAACTCTTTTTCAAGTTGTGCTTTATTGCTATCGTCATGTTCAAATTCTATAGCATTTTTAATTTTTTCTATATTTTCTAGTTCTTCTTTTTCGGTTTCATCTCTGTCTTTTTGTTTTTGTGCATTTTCTAAAGCTTTTAATTCATCATCTATAGCTTTAATTTTTGCATCATACACAATGTTAGTTTTTTTTATACTTTCTTCTTTCCATTTATCTAAATTAGTAATTTGCTTCTTTATAGATTCTTCTTGAGCCTTATATTCTGCCTGATATTTAGTCTTAAGTGCGTTAACAATTTCTTTAGTTAAATCATTTACTTGTTTTACAAAATCTTTTCTGTCTTCCAGTTCTTTCTTTAATTGTTCTTCTACAGCTTTTTCAGTTGCTTTAAGTTCATCTATTTTAGATTTTGTTTCTTTTTTCATTAACTCTATTTTTTCTTTTAATGCATTTTCTTTTTTATCATATTCTTTCTTTATTGAGTTTTCTATTGCATCATACTCTCTTTGTATAGCTTTTTTCTTATTAGCATCTTTTATTTTGTCAAGTTTATCTTCTTTTTCATATTTTAATTTAGCTAATCTATCCTTTTCTTCATCTTTTAAATCATTTATTTTAACATTTAATAAGTTTAGATCTTTATCTGAGTTTGATTGTATTTTTTCTATCTCTGATGTTATTAGCTTTGATAATCTAGCTGTAGCACTTTTTACTTGATCTTCATTTTTTATCATTCCTACAGCTATACCTTCTACAATACCACTACCTATGATGTCTCGCATTATTTTAGACGGAGAATTTATTTTAAGATTGTCTTTAAATCCTTTAACTATATTACTACAGAATCCTGATATTTTTCCCCATAACCAATCTCCAGCACCTGTTATACCGTTCCATATACCTTCAACTATATCACTACCAATTTTTTTAATCTTGTCTGGTAAGTTTTTAAATCCATTAATTATTTTTTTTACAGTTTCATCAACGGCTTGTTTAGCTTTAGAAGCCATATCACTTCCCCATTGAATTATCTTATTGATAGAATTACTTAACCATGTCCATATTTTATCTGGTAACTCTGAAAAGTATTTTATAACTGAGTTTATAGTATTAGATATATACTCTTTAGCCTTATTATAAGTCTGTGTTCCCCAGTCTACTACTTTTTGTATAGCATTAGACAGCCAACTCCATATTTTATCTGGAAGTTCTGAGAACCAAGTAGAAACACCTTCTATCCATATGGGAATATTTGTACTAAAATAATTCCAAGTATCTACGCCCCAATTAACAATATTTGCTAGTGCTTCACCAATTGCATATCCTATTTTATTTGGTAACTCATTAAACCAATTTCCTATATCTTCTATCCATTGTGGAATTGTACTTGTAAAAAAATTTGTTATATTGTCTCCCCATTGAGTGAATGTATCAGTTACACTTGTCCATAAATTATTAAACCACTCTGGTATGCCAGAAAAGAAATCACATACACTTTGCCACGCTTGAGGTATAGTTTCCGTAAAGAACGTACAAACAGCACCCCAACAAACTTCTGCTGATTGCTTTATAGATTCCCAAATTCCTATTATTACATTTCTAAACTCTTCACTTGTATTCCAAAGAGTCATTATTCCTACTACTACTCCAGCTATCAATGCACCTACTAATACAAATGGGTTAGCTAACCATGTACTATTAAATAGTTTTGCTGCTACTGTAGCGATGGTTAATCCTCCTTCGAGTGCCATTAAACCTTTTACAAAAAGAAATATTTTTTCAGCTATTAAAACTCCTTTTAAAATAATGAAAGAAGTTGTTATGGCTGTAATAGCACCTGTTATTAATGGTCCATTATTAACTACAAATCCTACAAAATCTCCAACTGATTTAACTATGCTAGCTAATATATCTTTTATCGTTGGAGCATTAGATTTCACATAACCTATTACTTCTTCTATGGCTGGCTTTAACTCATTACCTAAAGGCTCAACTACGTCAACTGTAAGTACTCTTCCTAACCCAGCAAGAGCTGACCCTAAATCATCATATTTTTTATTATTTATATCATCTAAAGCATTCGATGTCCTATCAGCTTCTCCACCTATATACATTAAAGCTTCTACACCTTTAGGACCTAAGTCTTCAAACATCGTCCCAAACAAAGCTACACCAATTTCATTTTGTTTAAGAGGATCTTCAATAGTAAATAAAGCATCTACTACTTCTCCCATAGCATCAGCAGCTACATCTCCACCTTGTGAAAATCTTTCTACAACATCATTTACATTTAGTCCTAAATCCTTTAGTGCATTAGACGTTCCATCACTTCCATCTTTCATTCTGATTCCAAACTCTTTAACAGCATCACCTAACTTATCTACTGAAAAGGTTCCAGCTTCAGTACCATTTTTCAATGAGTTAAGCATTTCTTCTGCACTATATCCAGCCTGTTCAAAATGTACAGAATACTCATTTATGGTATCCAATAAATCCCCATTTTTATCTAAGCCCATTTGAGCACCTTGAGCTATAAGATTATATGCTTCTTCAGAAGATAATCCAAATTGTTCCATCATCATTTTAGCTGTTCTAGTTGATTCATTTACATCAAATTCAAACGTATCTCTTAATAATAATGCTCTTTCTGTCGCTAATTCTAATTCATTTCCCGCTAGATTAGTATTAACTTTAACAGTAGCCATACTTTGTGCAACATCTTCTATAGATTCACCAAAGTTATTTTTATATACATTTTCCATTGCTTCATTTAAACTATCAAACTCATCTTTACTAGCACCAGTTTTTGTAATCAAAGTATTAAATGCTTTATCAAAATCAGTATTTAATTTAGTAGCATAGGTTGCTATAGTTATAGCTCCTGAACCAACAGCAACCATCCCAGCACCAATATTTTTAGCTGTACTTAACAACTCTTCTTTTTGCTTCTCTAGCTCTTCAGTTGACTGCCTTACAGCATCTGCGTGTTCTCTTTGCTCTCTTTCAGCTTGTTTCAATGCTTCTTTTTCAGCATCTAAAGCATTATTTTGTTCTTCTACTGCCCTAGAAAGTTTCTCAGCTTCATCTTTTGCAACTCCATGGTTATCTCCAAACTCTTCTAAGTTTCTTGTAGCTGTTTGCAAAGAACCTTTTATATTACTTAATTCATTCTCAGTCTTTATAATTTCTCTTTGAAATGCTCTATATTGTTCTTCTCCAATATCTCCGTTTTCAAATTGTTCCTTAACTTGGACTTGAGCTGCTTTTAAAGCATTTAACTTTTCTTCGGTAGTGCCTACTGATTGACTTAATAATTCTTGTTTTTGAGCTAATAACTCTGTATTTGTAGGATCAAGTTTAAGTAGCTTTTCAACTTGTCTAAGTTCAACTTGTAAAGATCTACTATTTTTATTAACATCTCCTAAGGCTTTATCAAGTGGGCCTGTATCTCCGCCTATTTCAACTGTAATGCCTTTAATACCTTTAGCCATATTCTAACCTCCCTTCTTTGAAAAATCTCTTAACTTACCTCTATCAGGTTTAGTTTGTTCTAACCTATATGCATTTGCTAAATATTCTCTACCTGATTCAGTTTTACTTTGGTTGTATATAAAAGCATCTCTTCTATAAACTAAATAATCTATATAATCTAAATCATTAACTTCTAATATGTTTAATCCAGTATATTCAGATACGAGCTTCTCCCAAAAGGTTTTAATATCATAATTACCCCCATCATCTTCAACAGGATAATAGGGGATTTTTAGTTTTTTGAAGCCATTTGTTCATTCATAAATTGCATATATCCATCGAAGAATATTATTATATCCTCGGTATCAAATATTCCTTCTAATTTTTCTTTAGATATTTTAATTCCACCCTTATTTCTACTCATAACAGTTGCGCAAACGTCATACAATAAATCTATTTGATCATCATTAGCTTCGTTATATTTGCTTATTGATTCTATTTCCATTAATGATTCTAAAACTTTTTTAGTTGGACTCATGATTAATAAAGTTGTCCTTTCTTCATCATTTAGAGTAACTGTTAAATATCTCTTTTCTATCTTATTAAAATTTATACTTTTCATAATTATCCTCCATACAAAAAGAGATATTAGAATCCTAATATCTCTTTTTTATTTATTTTTATTTGTCTATTCTTCTACTACAGGTATTTCTTCTTGGTATTTTATTAATGTTCCTTCTTGATCTTGTGGGAAGGCTTTAAATTCAGCATCTATAACAGTTTCTTTATCTTTTGCAAATGTTAATGCAAATCCTGCTTGGTTTTTACCAACTATAGTAACTCTTATATCCCCTTCTATCTTATCTTCATGTACAAAATGAATAATATAAGATTTACCACTTTGAGTACTTATCCCACCTATCTTCACAGTTCTCATCCCTGATGTTTCCGTTACTCTACCAGTTTCACATAATACTTCTAATGTTTTTCCATTAAAAGTCATTATTCCAGTTTTAAAGTTTACTTCTTCTTCTGTTAAAATATCTTTTGCTATAAGTCCCAAATCATCTTTAGCTCGATAATAACTAGGCTTATATTCTAAAGTCGCTCCTCCTGATATATTCCCTAATATATTATTATCTACTTCTATTGCATTATTTTCCGGAATAGTTTTTCCATCAAATTCTTTATAATATACTTTTCCACTTCCTAATGTTATTCTATCTGGCTTTGACATATATATCTATCTCCTTTTCTTTTCTGTAAATTTTAAATCATATATAGTTAAATAGTGAGATTCTTCTTCTATCCACTCTCTAGTTCTTTTATAATCCGTTTCTAATTCATCAAGTATTAAGTTTTCAATTTTTACTGAAGAATCATCTTGATTTATTTCTTTTGTATATAACTCAATAGATGCAACATGATCTATCACAATACTTCTTTTATTATCTGAGCCTCTTACTGATTGCTCATCATTAAAAATTATGTATGGATATCCAGGAGGTTTTAAAAATCTAATTTCTTTTGATTTTATTCCTGTTGTATCTATTAATTCCTTAATATCCATTTTTAACTACCTCCTCAATTCCACGCTCTAGTTCCTTAATAGCAATCTCTTCATTATTAGTTATGTGGTTATCTCCTTCTATAAATCCTCCACCCTTTTTTGCATGACCATTATTAAGTAAATGAGCTAATCTATATTCAGGACTTCTTACATACCATACTTTAATTTTTTTATGTTCATTTTCATATAGTACCTTACTAGATATAGATTTTTTATACTTCCCTTTTCTTCTACCTACCTTAGCATCTCTCTTTGTATTTTTAACTAAGTTAGATGTAACTTCATCTGTAACTTTCTTAACACCTAGAGTAACTTCTTTACTATAGCTTTTTAACTCTTTGGATATTGCCTCAGCTAAATTATTAAGGTTAGTCACTTCTACCAACTCCTAAAAGTTTTATACTTTTTCGTTTAAGCATGTAATCGTCATAATCTACTATGTTATATATATAATTATCAAAATTAATCCTATATGATTGAGTATTCAATGATATTTCTTTCAGAGGAGGGCAATATCTAACTTGAAATACTAATTCCTGTGATGACTGTAAAACTCCACTTGATAGATATTCTGACCCCTTTGATTTATTAATACTAGCATGTAGATTTAAATAATCACTCCATTCTTCTGTATCTTCATCTAACTTTTGTATTAAAATGGGTTTATTATATACCATCTTTTTTCTCTCTCCTTAGTTCTAGTATTAATTGTAAAGACATACTTTCTACTAGTTTCCTTGTATTCCCAGTTACTTTATCGTTCATGCTATGGTTATCAAACAAATCTTCAATTATAATTAAAGCTATTTCTTTTGCTCTATCATCATCTTTAGGATAATCTTTACCTATAGAGCCTTCCAAAATTTTATCAGATACTTTTATAAGATGAACCAACCTTTTTTCAGTTGGTTCATCTATATAATCAATACCTAAGTATCCTTTTACTTCTTCAGTATTTAACATTTATTATGCTCCTACAGGTTCTTTTGCTGGAGTAGCTTCAAACGTTGCGTATATGTATGCATTTGAATCAGTTTGAACTGTATCAAACATTTCTATTACCCTTAAGCAATTCATATTTTTATTAAACAAATAATGCTCTGATATATCAAAAGTTAATGTTTCTCTATCCATGAAATCTTGTCCTTCTTTCAAGTTCCCATAAAATATAGGAGCTTTACCTGATACATTAGGTAACATTGCATCAGATACAACATGTATCGGTAATCCTTGAAACATTTTTGGAGTAGCTTCTGTTGGATTTTCTTTTAATATAGGTCTTCCATTTTCATCCTTCTCTTCATCTAAAGCAGTAAATCCTGTTTGATTAGTTAATATAACTCCACCAATTAAAAGAGCTGGATCTAAATCTTTATTTATAGATTTCTTTAATGCTTCCCATCCCTTTATAGCTTTTACTGTTTTACCAACCTTTAAAGTTTCTACTATTTCATAATTCTCTGTATTTATAGCCTTTTTAATAAACCATTTATTTATATAACTCATTAGTTGTGCCTGTTCATTTCCTAAAAGAACTCTAGATATAGGAATTAAATCACCATATTCTTCAATTTTCCATGGCTTTTGTATAAATTTTGGAGCAGTTGCTGTATTTATTTCTTCTCCATCTTGAGTTAATTTTGTTAGCTTAGAATTATGATTATCATCTTTTTCAAAGTTAGTTGAACCACTAAGAGTTGTTACTGGAACAACATTAACTAAAAGCTTTAATGATATATAATTACGTCTATATTCTCTTATTTGAGTTCTTACATCTTGTGGCACTAAGTAGTCTTCTCCACTCTCTCCACCTACAATTAAACTTTTCTCTTCTTCTGTTAAGTTATTTTTATTAAGCATTTTTCCTATTACTTTAAATCCATTTATATTATCTGACTTTTCTTTTATCTGCTTTATTGTTGGCTCGTTGCTTTTTTTATTAAGGTTAAATAATTTTTCTTCTAAATCATACTCTTTTTGTAATTCTTCTATCTCATTTAATAACTTAGATGCTTTTTCAATCTCTTTATTTTCTCCATCCTCCATAAATCCTTTTGCCATTAACCCTTTTTGCTCAATCTTAGATAAAAGTTCTCTCATTTTTTTATTCATAATTTATTCCTCCACCCTATTTTTATTTAAAACTAAAAAAGAATCTAATGCTTTTAATTTATCTTTAAGCATAGATTCTTCATTTTCTTTTTGTTTAATATCTTTTTCTTTTTGTATATCTAGTTCTTTATTTTTAAAACCATATTTTTTAACAGTACCAGCTTTTGCTTGTGCTGGAACTGCAACAAAACTTAGTTCATATGCATCTTTAGGATCTTCTAAACTAAAATAACATGTACTTCCATCATAACTTTTGCCCCAGTAATGTCTACAATAATCTTTTTTATTATCTGTACCACATATTGAGCATACTGCTTTATTTACAGAACATCCTACACTTACTTCTTTCTTTATTCCTGCTTTTATTTCAGCGATTAAATTTTTATTGGCTTCATTATTTAACATATAACAACGGGCAACTAACTGAGTATATAATTCTCCTGTTTTTGTTGTCTTTGAACCATCTTGCACTAATTCAGTAGCATATATTCTAGCAACTTGATTATCAGCAGTCCTTCTATGGTCTTTTATCATTGTTTTTCCAATAAATAATTTTTGTAAGCTTTGAAGAGATTTCAATGAAAATACTTCATATTCTCTATCTATTTCGTTATCACACATAGCAACTTTAAATATAAAAATATCTTCTGTTTTTAATGGTTCTAACGTTAATTTATTTATTTGTGATAATTCTTTTGAGTTAATTTCCTGCGCTGATACTTGAGCTGATTTTAAAATCATACCGCCATTTTCGTTTCCTTCATCACTTCTTCCATTATATCCTTCATCCATGATTTAACTTCCTCCTTTTCTCGTGTATTTAAATACTGACTTCCTGTAAGCTCGACAGGAATACTAGCCCCATTTCCTAATAATCTATCTCCTCCTTCTTTAGCTTCTAAATCTAAGAAGGCTCTAGCCTCATTAGGTGTATATATAAAGTTACCTGTAGCAGAGCTTAAAGTTTCTATTTGAGTTTTTAAATCAGCTCTTAAAATAACCGCTACATTAAACTTAAAATGTAATCCTGATTTAACTTCTTCTTTAGATAGTAATTTATATGTTATTTCTTCTTCATATTGTTTTATTATATAAAGCAAGGTGTCTATATAAAAACTTAATTGTTGAGCTTCTGCACTAGCATAAGAACTCTTTGTATAATCTCCTATTTGATATGGCTTTATCCCAAATGCACTAGCAATCTGCAAAGCACTATATTGCTTTACCTCTACAAATTGATTATCAGCTAACTTTACATTTAAAGGTGTTAAAGTAGCTCCTAAAGGTATTGGTATTATATTTTCTATACCTTCATCCTTTAAAGCTCCTTTTGCATAATTTTCAATTCCTGATATAAATGTTTTTACATTTTCATCACTAAGAGATCCAGTATATTGCATAACAGCTTTTGCTGTAAATCCACTATCATACATTCTATTTAAAAGATTTTGAGCTTTTATATTCCCTTGAATAGTGCTTTGCAATTGTTCTTGAACAGATATTCCTGTTATTCCATCAAATGTATTGCTTGTTTTAAAATGAAGTACTTCTTCAGATGAAAATACATATTGTTTACCACCTTTTGAGTAAACATAATATATATCTTGCGTCTCTGCTAATATTTTTGCATCATCATACCAAGGTTTAACTTTATCACTTTCTAATATCCAAAGTTTTGTATTAGATCCAGCCCCAGTAATTAATACATATGCATTACCATAATGATTTCTATTGTATTCTACAGTTGACCAAAACGTAGTTGATGTCATATATGGATTAGGCCTTTTTAAAATGCTAAATAAAAGATGGTCTCTAGCAGATGTAACTCCATTTTTATCATTATACTGTAATAATTTTAAAGGTAATTTCCCTATAGATTCTCCTAAAACTTTCATACATGCAAAATATGTAGCTTCACTTAATGCACCCTTGCTTATTCCAGTTAGGTTTAAGAACTCTATTAATTGATTTAATGATATTTCTTTTGGATCACTTTTTAATGCTTTATATACTCTTTTTAATTTTTTCATTATTGCCACTATACTCACCACCTTTTAATCTTATTTTTTCCAACCCATTTTTTCTAAGTAATTATCTAATTCTGACTTAACATCTACAACTTCTTTAGTACTAAATTTCATTCTAACTGCATGTGCATCTATTGCTGCATCAACAGGATCTATTCTTTTAAATCTAGCTCTTGGCTCTTTATCTACTTTCATTTCTCCAAATGAATTTTTAACGATTTTTGCATTAGTAAAACTCCATGTTAATAATTCATTTTCCCTGTTATACTCAATTTTTTCTGATTTAACTGCTAATTGCATGTCCACCGTTGCATCATTTAAGAATTTGGCGGATTGAGTTACCATCAATATTGGGCAACCAAATTCCTCTAAATCTGATAATACTCCATCTGCATTATGTGGATCTATTCCTATTCCTAAAAACTTTAGGTTATATTCTTCCTGAAGTTCCTTTAGGTGCTTAATTATAAATTTATAATCATTTTTATAATCTCCACTACCACCAGTAACAGTTAATAATTCCATTGTCTCCCATAAATCATATGGAGATAAATCTGTTTCTATATGCTCTTCTAATCTTCCTCTAGGCATAAATGAATGCGAATATAAATAATACTCTTCGTTATCTTCTTCAAATTCAAGTGCTAAAGTTGTTAAATCTCCGCCACTTGAAAGGTCTAAACCAACCCAACATTCTCGATACCTAAAGTCTTCTAACGTTCTCTTTGAACCACACTTTTTCCACTTCTCTACATTTATAAATTGATCATCTGAATTTTGAACCCACATATTAAGACATTTTGTAAGAAAGTCTCTTAAATCACTTCCTCCCATATCTCTAGCTGTTTTAGCATCGGTTTTAAGCGTTTCTAAACCTTCTTCACTCGATGCTAAAAATGGATTAGCTTTAATCCAATTAGATTCATCCCAAATATCATCATCTTTATCTAAGCAATAAATATCAACAAAAAAATCCTCAGCAGTAGTTGTACCATTGAGGATTTTTATACAATAATCATCCATTTCTTTACAGAAACTATTTAATTTATCACCTCTAGTAGTTATCATACTTACTAAAGTTTCACTTAAAGCTCTTGTACCATTATAAATAGCTTTATAAATTTTATTATCTCTATGCTGATGTAACTCATCTATCGAACTATAAATAGATCTAAATCCATCATCTAATCCAGATTCTCTAGATAATGCTTCTATTGTACAATTAGATTCTATTGCTGTTATCAAAGATTTATAATCTTGGACTATAAATAATTCATTTAAATCTTCATCAATATTTATAAATTTAGACATTTCTTCCCATGCTAATCTAGCTTGTCTTTTCTTTGTTGCTACTGTAAATAACTTACCAAATTTATATCCACTAAATCCAGCTACATAAGTTCCTGTTATACCATTTTCAAATGTCTTACCATTTTGTCTTGCCATAGATTTATATTTACGTCTAAATCTTCTTTTCCCATTTGATTTAAACCATCCAAACGGAACTGCTATATCGAAGGCTTGGCAATCTAATAACTTTACTTCTTTAGGTTCTGAACCTTCTGCTATAGTTAAAGTCTCAGCATAATCAATTATTCTATTTGCTTTTTCAACATCCCAATAATATGGAAATTCAATTGTGTTTTGTCTCTCCAAATCATTTAAATGTCTTTTACAAGCAAGTATATGTAATTTTCCAGCTGTAACTTCTCCATTTACAACTCTTTCAGCATATTCAGTTACCCTATCAAACATTATCCTCCTCCAAACTTAGAGAATTTATTTTTCTTAGGTTCTTCTCTTGGCTTTGGTATAACTAGTTTGCATCTGCTAGATATTGTTAGGCCTAAATCTATTGAATGTTCCCTACATTGCTTTCTATGTCTATCTTCAAACCTAGATAATTTATCATAATCTTCACAGTTATCTAAAGGATCTAGTTTATCTAATTTTTCTTTTACTTTATCGAACCTGCTCTTAGCTATTAGATAAAATCCTAATGCATCACAATCTAAATTAGACATTATATCTAATTCTATTAATTGTTTTGATATCTTTTTGAACTCACTTTTTTGCTTTTTATCTAAATTAGAAGGTGGTTTTATATTATCTGCTGGAGCCTTAACTTCCATAGATTTACGTTCCTCAATCTCAGCTTTTGTAAGGTGTTTCTTACCTTTTGCTATAACTAATTCAATTGGTTGTTTTTGTCCTGCCATATTACCATCTCCTAATCTTTTATAAAAAATATCCGTGGGGAGTTTTTTCTACAGAGAACTCCCCTTGTATCGTTATCCCCAAAATGATTCACAGAATTTTACCCACCCCTACCCTGTAGGAGGTTCTCAGATTCATTTTAATTTATTTATCGATACTATATATTATTAATACTTCTTTCTTCTTACACTCCGTTTAAATCGGTCATGTTCTTTATTATGACAGTCTAAACATAACGCTTTTAGGTTATAATAATCTAATCTTCGTTCCCAACCTTCATCAGTTTGTATTGGTTTTATATGATGTACTTCACTTGCAATAGCTCCACACACCTCACATTTATATCCTTTATCAGCTATATACTTAGGTGCTAATTTAAATTTCCAATCTGGGCTATTGTAGAACTTAATATACTTAGGATCTCTTTTGTTATTATATTTTCTATTAGCTCTCTTACTATTCTTTGCTTTAGCTTCTTCTCTTTCATTATCTACTATATCTTTACATTTATCACAATATGCTTTTGGGTATAGCACTGGCTCCTTGCACCTTGAACATAGTTTAGTAATCATATTAATATCCTTTCAAATAAAAATAACCTATCCAAATTAGGATAAGTTATTTAATATATCTTTAAAGCCTTTACTTAATGCTATTAACCCAACTCCAACTAAAGCTACTAATATACCAAATATACTTGCTGGTATCGCTAATAATAAACCAAGACATATGAATATAATACCTGATATCTTATATACCTTATAGTTTAGCTTCAATCGTTTTATATCTTTCTCTGAATAAGTTTTAGTATTTACTTCTCTTATTTCTTTGTAACCTTTTACTTTATTGTTATTAATTATATTACTACTCTTCGTATAAGACAGTCCTGTATTTCCTAATCCAACTGTTGTTGTCTTTCTTCCATTTGAATTAACTGATACTCTTGCACCTTTTACTCCTGCACTTAATCCTACACTTTTCTTGCTTACATTAAGTTTTACTCCGCCTCCAAGATTTATGCTTTTTCTAAATCTAAATCCCACTTATTTACCTCCTAGATAAATATAAAATATTATATCCAAATATTACCACAAGTATTGTTATTTTTATAGTCATAAAGTAACATATCTAATAGTGTGTTACGTTTATTTTATATCTTTATATCTACATCTCTAATTAAGTTTTTTCAATACTTTCAATATTATTTTTTTACTTTAGTTTCTTAACCAATGTAACTTATCCTTTTTATGTTACGTTTTAGATAAATAAATAACTAAAAATATCTAAATGTCTTATATGCTCTATCCATTCTATCCTGATCTATTCCGATATAATGTAGTGTTATAGCTGGACTTGAATGATTAAATATCTTTTGTAGTAATGCTATATCTTTAGTCTGTTTATAATAGTGATATCCAAAAGTCTTCCTCATACTGTGACATCCAAGATATGGAACATTAAACATATCTCCTAGCTCCTTTAGTATTTCATATGCCCTTTTTCTTGTTATTGGCCTATTATAATTATTTCTCGATTTAATTAAAAATTCAGCTGTATCTTTTTCTTCTACATACTCTCTAATAGCTCGTCTTAGGATTGGGTTCATCTCAATGAACTTCTGCTTTGATGTTTTTTGTTCTCTTAATACTAACTGTCTTTTATCCTTTACATCATAAATTCTTAGCTTGAGTATATCTGATATTCTAAGTCCAGTATAAATTCCTACTAAAAATAAAATATAGTTACGTTCATTTGTTTTTTTAAGATATGAACACATGTTTTCTAGTGTATCTAAGTCTCTTATCGGCTCAACAAAGTTCATTTCATTTCTCCTTTACATAGAAAAAGGAGCATTCGTTAAAATGCTCCTTCTCCACATAGTGTGTGGTTGTAATTGGTTGAGTTTACCCTTGTTTTATTAAATTTTTTAAGGAACATTTGTTGATAATGCTTCCTTCAAGTCTTTCATGCTATAATATTAACACCCTATTCATAACATATGTATAACATATTTATAACCTGTTCATAACACTTTTATAACATCTAAGCTATTTCAACACTTCCAAACTTATATTCGGCTATTTTTTCTAATGCCGAATCATGCCACCTTTTTGCAGTTGTATGAGAACAACACATATCCTTGCCTATTTTTTCATATGATGTCCTATTATTTGTAATATCTAAGTATCTTCTATTTAATAATTCAAATTCATAATCATCTAATAATACTAAGTAACCCCTATATTCTTTTAGTTTATATTTCGCATAGTCTATATTACTTTCTAAAGTATTTAATCTTGTTTCATCCCTTGCTAATATATCATCTATTGTTACAACCGATGAAGATCCAATAGCTAAACTGAAACCTCCATCTTTGTAAGCACTCATCTTCTCTTTTAATACTCCTATTTCAATCTCCCAAGCTTTTATTTTTTTTAGATTTTTTCTTAATTTTTCTAACTCTTTTGCTATTATCTTTATCATCTTATGCTCCTCCTTTCTTATGTATAAAAATAACTTATGTTTTTCATATAAGCTATTTAGTAAGTTAAAAAAAATTTAATTTTTAGTTACATTATTTTATTTTTATATTATTTACTTTATCTAATTCTGTATTATTGAGTTTATTGTTATATTACTTGAACTTTTTTAAGTATTTTTCCATTTCTTCTTTACTTAAATTATAAGTTTTAACTTTACTATGATGTTCCTTTTCATAATCATACTTTAGTTCACGGTCATATTGTCCCCAGTCCCAGTGTTTGACATTTGTATCTTTTTTTACAAAATTTTCTTTAAGTTTCATTTTATTTACCTCGCAAATTATTATTTTATTCGCTTGCATTTTTATTTTACCATGCTTTTAGTAATAAACCTAATTTAGTAAATCCCTTCATTTTAGTTAATTCTTTATTACTTATTTCTAGCTTATAATTATTTGGTTCATTTACGTTAAAATTTATTTCTATATCTCTGTAGTTATAATCACAATAACTATATAAACCTACCTCTTTTAACTCATTTATATTATCTACTATACTCATAACTAAATCGTTGTTTTATCCGAACTTATAATAAGTTCTCTATCTTTACTCCTAAACTATCTGCTATCTTCTTTACTGTATAAATACCAGGATTCTTATTTTCATTGTTTAGAATCCTGTATATCCCACTATGATGAACTCCTGTATCTTTTGCTAACTTATGTACATTGATATTTTTTTCTTTAATTATTTGATTTAATTTGTCGCTTATACTCACTTTTTGTACTCCTTTTTTGTTATAATAATCTTATGGAATTTAATTCCAAATATTATAGAAAGGTAAATTCATAATGATACCAACAAAACCTATTGAAAATACTCTTGAAAAACCATCTCAAACTTTTGGGAATGCACTTGATGGTGTTTTTAAATTTGTTTTTAGCCCTGTTTTAAAATATCAGATAAAAAAAGAATATGAACTTCAAAATTATAAAGAACAAATTTATAATAATGTTTCTTATATTCCTCAAGAAAATTTAATCGATCCCCCTTTAAATATAGTTGGCCCCGCTTTAGAAGCATCTAAGTTTTATATAGATTCAGATGAAATTAGAAATATGTTTGCAAAACTAATATCATCATCTATGGATAATAGAATTAATAATTCTGCACACTCTGCTTTCATTGAAATAATTAAGCAATTATCACAATTAGATGCTCAAATTATAACTAAATTTATCGGTTGTAAAACATTACCTATTGCAAAATTAAGATCTCAAGATGACTTTGGTCATGGTGTTGACCTAAAACTTCATATATTAAATGATGAAATTGAAAAAATAGATTTAATATCATCATCAGTCTCTAATCTTATTAGACTAGGAATAGTCGAAGTTTCATATACAAATGTTTTTGTTGATAAAAATAATTACTCAGAGTTCAATAATCATCCGATTCTTTTAGAATATCGTTCATTCATTAACTCAAAAGAATTTGAGGAGCATCTTGCTATTTTAAAAAGTTCAAGCGATATTTTTAATAAAATACCTAAAAAAGTTGTTATGGTAAATGGAACTATAACTTTAACACCTTTTGGGGAAGACTTTATAAAAACATGTATATAGTTTTTATAGTTATTTCTTTTATTTCACTTAAATGATCTGTTGTTATCTTATCTACTATATCTATATATTTTTTTAATAGTAGATAGGATACAATGCATGATATAAACACTGATATGGCTATACTTACTAATATATTAGTCATTTTAATTCCTCCTATAAAATCCATCTTTAAGTTTGTTATTTTCTAATTACTATAACTAACATTAAACCTAATAAAAATTCTCTATATGTTTTTTATATTTATTTTTTTGTATATTAACTACTACTTCATCAATCCATTGACTTAATCTTACAACTTCATCTGTAATTCCATACCTTATGTATAAATCACCTAGTATACTCTTTAAAGTTTCTATATGTTTATATTCTCGCATTATGCTCCCCTTCTAATTTTATTTTTATATCCTTCAATAATGACTTCCAAGCTTCTTGATTTGTAATACCTTTTTCTTTAGCTATTTTTTCAGCCTCGCACCTTATAAGTTCTGCAGCTTCTAAAATAGTCATGTTTTCTAAAATTGACATCTATACTCCACCTTTAGCTTTCATAATTGTTGCACAAATATCACAACTTATAATATTAATATTTTCTTTCACTATATATAAATAGACTTGTCCATATTTTCTACATTCGAATTTCTTTAACACGCATCTAGACTTATTTTTTAAAGAGCCTGTGATTAAGTTCTCTGCCTTTAAATTCAACTATATACTCACTCCATTCTCCATTTTCTTCATAGCTGCACATTTCAATAATTCGACTTGCCGTGGCCTCATTTATTTTTAGTAATCCATCTTTATCAAGCTCTGTTGTTATAATCATTGCTTTATTATTGTTATATCTATAATTGACTATATCTTGTACTATTCTTTGAGTTGCTGGAGATATATCTCCCTTGTATAAATCGTCAATAAAAAGAACAGTCACATTCCTATATTTATCTAATGTTTTTGTAAAATCTTCTTGATCTAGCTGATTAAATTTCATTCTTGCTATTTCATTTACAAAGTCTGCATATCTTACACCTACACTTTTAAGTAGTACACTACATGTAGCTATGGCCAGATGTGTTTTCCCACTACCTACTTGTCCCGCTAATAGTAGACACTTCGTTTTATCAAAA
>NZ_JAFFPK010000014.1 GCF_017590215.1 Clostridium sp. CCUG 7971 | reverse complement strand
AGATTAAAGAAATTTATCTTTCTGGTACTAATTTTAGCACCAGAAAGATACTTTTTATTTTAATATAATGCTTTTATTTCTTTAAATGTAGAGTAACTATTTGATGAATTATTTGGTAGTTATTTATCACCTTTAAACATAGAATCTAATTCGTGCCATAAACTTTTATTTGAATTAACTTCACCCATCGCTATTAAAGATTGTTGTGTAGCCATTAAGTTTGAACCTTGTCCTATTAAATATTCATATGATCCAGATGCTACTCCTTCTTGTATCTGAAATTTCATAAGCGCATCTACTATATTTCTCCATTTAGGTTCATTTAAATTTTCTCCTACACTCATAAGCCCTGTCATTGCCATTGCTGTTGAATTTGAATTTTCTTTATTATATGCTTCAAACGTCCCATTTTCTTTTTGTATAGTATTTAAACATTCTACTGCTTTTTCTATACTTGCATCTGCTTTTTCATTTCCTTTAAAAAATGATAGTGATATTAATGCCATACCTGTCATATCTGGATCTGCCTGATTTCCAAAGAATGCAAATCCACCATTATTTAATTGGTTTGATACTAATGAATCTAATGCTTTTTCTCTATCATAATCTTCATCAGTTACTTCTAGAGCTATCATCCCCCAAATTTGAGAATTCACTCCTCCTGGTAAGTTTCCATTTTTATCTTGCTTGTCTGCTAATATTTTGCTCAAGTTTACTTTTTTATCAGTATAACTATTTGGATTTTCTCCTCTTGAAACTAATCCTAATAAGTATCCTGCATCACTTGTTACTGATGTATTTGTAGTTATTATATTTGATGTCCATTCAGGCAGCTTATATGATGATTTTATTATATCTTCTCCTGCTGATGTAAGAGCTAACATATCCCACCAAGATAATACATGATTTAATCCTTTATAGTAATTTACTGTATTTTCTACAGATTTATCTATTTTATCTACATATAGTACTTTTGATATTTCACTAAATGCATCTGTCATATTATAAAGACTGTTTTTACCTTCTACAAATCTATCATATGCAACAAGTGCGTATGCTCCTTGATCTGTAGCCATTGCGTTGACAGTTCCATCTAGTGTGTGTTTAAATCCTCCACCTTCTACGTAAAATTCCATTATCGCAGGTATTACCCAGTTTCCATCACCTTTTATAAATCTAGAATCTGTTTTAGGGTCTATTCCAAGAGCAGTAAGAGCTACTATTACTTGTGCTATACTCTCAGAGTTTAGACTTCCCCAACTATCATATCCACCATTTGCAAGTTGGATATTAGATAATATATCAAGTGCTCTATCTATATAAGGCTTTACCTTTTCTTGGTCTTTATATTTTGCTAATGATTGAAGTGCCATAGCTGTTATATCTGGATCTGGTGTATTTCCACTAAGAGCCCATCCACCTATTGTTCCATCATCTTGAGTTATTTCTTTATTTAATATATATTCAATAAGATTATCTCTTGTAGTTTGTTTTTTAACACCCTCAACAGTTGGTATTTCATAGTTGTTTGTATCTAATGCTATAAGAGCAAATATTGGTCCATTTATTCCTTGTCTTATTACTTTATTAAAGTCTGCAAGTTTTTCTAAAAGATTATATCCTCCAACATTAGTAACATCTTTACCTATAGATGTTAATCCTAATATAACTCTTGAGTATTCTGTATATTTTACGCTGTGTAAATTACCATTTTTTGCTGTTAATTCATTGACTACATTTTCGTAATATTTATCATAATACTCTTTTGGCACATTATATCCACTTCTTGCTAGTGAAAGTACTGTCCATTCTCCGCCTATAGTACCTATCTTAGGATCTGGAGTATTTTTATACATATATTCTCCAGTTTTATTTATGGCATCTTTAATAGATACACTAGGTAAAACCACATCTATGTTACTTTGTAAAATCTGTGCAAAAGACATTGGTATATGCCCTAAGAATATACTCAATGAAAGAACCATAGAAATTACTATTTTTAAAAGTCTATTTTTCTTTTTCACTTTATTATCCCCCTTGTCTCATCTTAACGATACAGTCTATTTTAAAGCCTCCTTAAGCTCTTTTAATGCTACATCTACTTTACTTTGAGCTATATCTACAACTTCAAGTACTTTATATGCATTATCATAAGCATCTTTCACTTCTTTTTTATCTAACAACTCAGCTTTATTAGGTGCACTATTTATTTCAGCTACTTCTCTAGTAAGGCTATCTTTGTTTGCTATTTTAACAAAAGGCTCTCCTGCTCCAAATCCATCTCCACCGATGTCAGCCCCATATCCATAAGTAGTAAATTGCCATCTTATTACATCTCCGTCTTTTGGAATACAACCAGATGCTCCAACATTTGGGAAACTATTATTTACAACATACATCCATCCTGACATAAATGTATAATCAAATTCTCCTAACCAGTTTGCCTCTTCTCTTTCTCCTATTTCTCCACATTTATCAAGTATATACTGTGGTACATTAGGAGTCCTTGTATCATTATCTTTTACTTTAGATAAATAAAATGAAGATTCAATATCTCCCATATTTTTATAATTTCCATACCCCAACAATCGCGTTAGTATGTCTGCATTATTGTCACCTTCATAAAAAGGAACTTTAACTGGATCTTTTATGTACCCTAGCCCTAAGGTAAATTTTTCAACAGATACAATTACATGTCCCTTAGGTTCGTTATTCATTTGTGATTCTTGTGCAAAAGAGATTGGTATACTTCCTAGGAATATACTTAATGAAATCACCATAGAAAGTACTGATTTTAAAAATATATTTTTCTTTTTCACTACTTTTTCCTCCTTATCTAATCTTCTATATCCTATTTCTTATATAAACCTTTTATATCTTCAAATGCCTTTTCACATCCGCCTCCAATTTGTGTCATTTTTTTAACTTCTTTATTTTTTAGAACATTTTTTTGATACTCACTTAAGCTATTTCCTACAATAACAACTGGTGAGTTTTCTTTTGCAGCTAATACACCAACTGATAATGCATCTATTAATTGATCTTGCTTAACACTTCCATTTTTACATACAAACATATTGTCTAATTTGCTACTTGTATAGAATTTCTCTATTATCTTAGCATTAGTTTCATTTCTGTCTAATCCACCAATTCTTTCACTATTTGGTAGTTTACTTTCTATTTCAGTTGATATAACTCCCGTTTGCCCTATTATATATGTTTTTTGTATATTATTATCTTTAATAAATTGATCATATATGTTTGTCCCTTTGTTTGGCATAAGAACTATTGGCATATTTTTATTAGCTGCTACTGCTGCTATTGAAGTTGCATCTGAAAGTCCTTTTTCTCCATTTACTACTGCTATTTCAGATACATTAGATATCTTCTTAGCTATTTCTAATGATGTTTCAAATCTTGTACTTCCTGATATTCTATCTACTTTTATTCCCATTTTTTCTAATTCGCTTTTGACAGCTTTAGATACAACGCTTTCTCCACCTATTATAAAAGCATTTTTAGCTTGTAATCTTTCTAATTCTGACTTTGTTTCTTTATTTAATTTATCTGTATTTGTCAATAAAATAGGTGCATCTTTTTGTTTTGCAAATGGTGTAGCAGCTAGTGCATCTGGTAATTTATCTCCATTTACTATTACTACATTATTGGTACTATCCCATCCACTCTTTGATACCTTAACTGCTGTTTCATATCTTGTATTTCCAATTATTTTTTCTTCTTTTACTTCCTCAGGCTTCACCTCTGGTTTCTCTTCTGGTGGGTTTGGTCTTACTGGTGGTTTTATGTCTGGAGTAACTGGTGGCTCTGGCGTAACCGGTGGTTCTGGATCTGCATTTAAAGCATCATTAAGTTGTTCTAACGAATTATTTACTTCTATTTGAGATGAATCTACCTTTTCAAGAACTTTATATGCCTTATCATATGCATTTTTAACTTGAGTATTTGAAAGAATTTTAGATTTATCTGATGAACTGTTTATTTCTGCTACTTCTTTTGTAAGTAAGTCTTTATTAGCTATATCAACATATGGTTTTCCTGCTCCAAATCCATTTGCACCAATATCCATTCCATATCCATATGTAGTGAATTGCCATCTTATAACATCCCCATCTTTAGGCCAACATACAGAACTTCCATAGTTTGGGAACCAGTTATTTACACAATACATCCACCCTGACATATTGGTATAATCAAATTCACCTAAAAATCCTGGTTCTAATCTTTCATATTCAACACTGTTACCATCCTTTTCTATTTCCTCTAGTATGTATTTAGGTATATTTGTTTTTTCAGATCCATCAAAACCATCTTTTACACTTGCTAAATAAAATCCTGTTTCTACAGTTCCTGAAGTATCTCCTATACTACCAGTATTTGTGTAATTGTCTTTACCACCTAATAATTCATCTATTAAATGTGCTACACTCTGCCCCTCATAAAATGGTACTTTAACTGGATCTTTTATGTACCCTTGACCTAAAGTAAATTTCTCTACAGATATAGTCACATATCCCTTCGGAGACTCTGCAAAAGATATCGGTATACTTACTAAACATATAGCTATTGTTATTAATAATGTAGTTATTTTTTTAGCTATCTTATTTCTCACTTTCTTCTCCCCCTCTAATTTAATTGCTTTATTTCCCTAATTAAATTTATAGAACTATCTCCTCCTCTTATTTTAAATAATCTTTTAAATTACTAGTTATTAATCAACATATAGCTACTATTTTTTAACTATTTCATAAAAAAAATAGATATTTATTACAAATATCTATCTAGAAAGGGCTATTCTAATGTAGTATATAAACAAAATACTACATTTTCTAAAATCTCTCCCCAGAAAGATATATTTGGTATAGGCAGGTCTCCTGGCTTACGATTCATCCTCTTTAGCACCTTCCCGTTTTTCACAGTGGTATTGCTAATTCGTCATCGAATACAGTTACTGGGGCAGCTTTGGCATCTAACCAAATTCCCTATTAAGTAATAATTACACCTTTACCATTTATACTTACTTTTTATTTTGAATAATTTATTGAAATAATAACTTATAATTTATTTAGCTAATCTATGTAAACCTACTTAAAAAATTTATTCTATACTATTATTATATATCTGTGAATTGTTTTAATTGTGTCATAATTGTGTTGTAATTGTGTCATAAATAGTACATTTTATAAAATATTACAAAATATACTAAAGTATTTATCTAAAACTGACTTAGTATCCGCTATAATTCATATAAATAAATGAAAAAAGAGAGCTATTTAATATATTAAATAGCTCTCTTTTTAATTTATTTATCACATAGATATCTCCAGATATATTTTTATTAAGATGTTGCAAGCTTATATCCAACTCCATATATTGATTTAATTTTCCAACTTAAATCATATTGTTTAATCTTTTTCCTAAGTCTTTTAATTTGAGTATCTACAACTCTAGTATCTCCAAGATAGTCATACCCCCAAACTTCAGATAATATATGCTCTCTATTTAATATATTATCTGGATTAGAAACAAGCATATGAAGTATTTTTATTTCCTTTGGTGTAATTTTTACTAACTCTCCTTTTATGTATACCTCATAGCTATCTATATTAATTTCAAGATCTTTATATTTTATATAATTGCTTGTTTTTTTTATATTTTCTGTTCTCCTTAACACTGCCTTTATGCGTGTTACAACTTCTCTTTCTGAAAATGGCTTTGCAATATAATCATCTGCACCTAATTCTAAACCAATTATCCTATCTATAGTTTCTGATTTCTCACTAAGTATAATAATTGGTACATTACTATTTTTACGAATCTCTCTGCAAACATCAGTACCTGACATATTTTGCATCATCAAGTCTAATAAGATTAAATTAGGCTTAATCGTCTTTGCTTTGTATAATGCTTCTACTCCATCATATGCAGATACATAGTTCATCCCCTCTAATTTTAAATATTTTCCCATTGTGTCATGCACTGACTCTTGAGCATCACATATCAAAATTGATATATTTGACACTTTATTTCACACTCCCCACTTTGTAAAATTGACTTTTTATATATATAAAGAAGTTCTTTTATCTGGGGGATAAAACATTTTATAAAATTAATTACTCCTAAATTAATTTAATAAAAGTTTAAAAACTCAACCATATTGGCTGAGTTTTCTTTATATCATTAATGCATTTATCTCATATTTGATAATAAGAATATTCCCCATCCCCGAAGAACTTCTTTGATATTATAGGCAGGTATCCTGGCTTAGCTTCATCCTACTAGTTTACCTTCCCATAAAAATCTTACAGTGGTTTTAAACGTTCGTCCACATTACAGTAGCGGGTGCTGCAAAGGCTTTGACCTTTTTCCCTTTATGCTATATTAAAGCACCTACAATATTTTAAGTTGTTATCTATAATATAATACTATACTACCTTTAGTATTTTTTCAACATGCATAAACATTTTACTATAAAATATAATAAAAAAACTGCACAAATTATTATTGTACAGTTTTATAGCTTAATATATTTATTTAATATTCATCCAGACAAGTTCGCCAGGATTTAGTGTTAAAGTTTCAACTACTTCTCCTTTTACATATACATCTGTAATTTGTGTTTCAAAAGAGTTATTTATAACAGCCATTTTTGAAACTTCAGTAAACGCTGCACACTCTGTATTTATATTACTTACATAGTATTCTTTCATCTTATCTTCCATATTTTTAGCCCAGTAAATACTTCTTAAAAGTAATCTACAGTTTTCTGGAGTATACGGAAGTCCTGACATATAAACTGCTCTACCTTTTCCATAAGTGTTAGTAGATAAAGCTATATCTCCTTTATGAATAGATAGTATTTCTACACTATTTCTCTTTTTAAATACTCCTTCTTTACCTTCACCAAAGTTAAATTTATCACTTATTTCATCTATTATAAAGTGATTTTTAGTTTCTTCATGATACTTTCTATATGATAATCCATAAGTTAATTCTCTATCTACTCCAAGTACATCAAATAATTGGAAGTACTTGCCTTGCTTTTGATAAGCAGTAGGTTCACCCACTCCTATAAATCCTCCGCCTTCATATACCCATTTTCTTAAAGTAGTTATTATTTCTTCATCTATCCAGTTTTCTCCACCACTCCAAGCAGTCATAGCATCTCCAGCATTTATTATTACTCCAATATCACTTGGTACTCCATCTCTTATATCTTCAAAGTTTATAAATTCAACATCTACTGGCATTCCACTTAAGCACTCTATTACCCCAACGTATGAATATATTTCTTTGTACCAAAGAGCGTGAGCTACTTGGTTTGTTTGCCAACTTCTCATTTTTCCAAAACAGTTAAGTATAGCTACTTTAAATGGTGCAGTGTGAGCTAATGTTTCTTTTATATTATCATGTATTGTTCTAAATTCTTCACATATTCTTTCTACTTCTTCAACAAATTCAGGAAACTGTAGTGCTAATCCTAAATATCCACCATAACCTATTCTATCAAGTGGCTTTCTAAGTATTGCACGTCTTGCTTGAGTCCAGTTTTCTCTAGCTTCTCCTACTGGGTCTCCACCTTCTCTAAATACATCTGGGAAGAAGTATGGTAAAAATCTACCTTCTGTATATTTAACACCTGGAATATCTGATATCATTCTCATAGTAGTTCCATTACCAACTGAACCTACTACTGCATCAAGACCTATTGATTCAAAATATTTTCCATATGGCTCTGTACCTATCCAGTTATCACCTAAAAACATCATAGCTTCTTTTTTAGCATCATGTGCTATATCTACAAATTCCTTAGCATGAGTTGCTACAAACTTTGATTGGAAATCTACAAAGTCTAAATATTCTTTAGAAGGTATTCTAAATGGTGAATTGTAGTATCCTTCATCTATAATATCTTCAGCTCTAAGTCTATATCCTTTTTCTTTTTCAAATTCATCTAAACACTCTTTACTAAGAGATGAAGAATACCCAAACCAATCAACAAACTTTTCTTTTGCCATATCATTATATATTAATGTAAAGTGGTAAAAGAAAGTTGTAAATCTTACTACATCTATTTCTGGATTTTCTTCTATCCAATATTTAAGATAACTTTTCATATGTTCAAATGTTTCTTTATGTCTTCCATCATAAGGCATTTCATGAGGCTTATCTCCCCAATTGTTAGTTATATGGTTATACATTTGAGTTGGGTCCCATATTTGGTAAACTAAAAAGCTTACTGTATATTCATGAAAAGGTATAGCTTCTTTTACTATCACATTTTCAGTCTCATAGTTATATTCCCACTTATCACTGTCTAATTTTTCACCAGTAGTTCTATCTATAACTTCCCATAAAGTTTTAATATCATCTTTTGTGTTTGGTTTAAATTGTTCTTTATAAAAACCTTTCATTATATCTATCGAAAGTGTTGATTCTGTTGCTATTTGTGAATCACTTACAATATATAATTGTTGAAGTTGGTCTGAATGGTCTTTTGCCCATTTTTGATCATTTCTTGTTGGTAGATACGTTGAGTACATTTTTAAATTTAAGCTTTGTAAATCACTTGATAATTTTGTACCATCACAATCTCTAATTGCATCTGCTCCCCACTTTTGTATGACTTCTTTCATTAATTCATCAATTCCTACATCTGTTGGTATTGTTACTCTTCCCTTACCTGCCATTTGTCCTTCCCCCCATTTTTGTATTAGTATGTATTAGTTTTAATTTTCCTATTAAAATCTACATAAGTAAAATTAATTGTATAAACTTTAATAGAAAAATTATTATTGTTTAATGTATTCAAAATATATCTATATTTTATAAAAAAAGGCTGCAGCTAAGCAGCCTTTTTTATTTCACTTTCTATAGTGAATTATTTACTCATTGCACTTATTACTTTTTCATTTGATTTCTTTAATCCATCAACCCATCCTTGTGCACTTACTTCTCCGTTAAATACAGCTCCTGCTTTACCAAATACTTCTTCTCTCATATTTATTTCAGTATTTTCTACAGTTTTCCAAGCTTCAACTATTGGCTTTACTCCACTTTCAAATACTGTTAAACAATTGTAGTTTGATTCTGGTAAATATTGTTTCGCTATATTTAGAGCATCTTTAGTTGGAACTACGGCTTGATTTAATTTAGCATTGGCTTCTACCATTTCATCACTGTATAAGAATCTCATGAATTCTTTAGATGTTTCTATGTTATCAGAATTTTTTGGTATATACATTTCTTCTATCATTGTAGATACAAATTGATCTGAACCTTCTTTAGCAGCTGGTGGTGCCATGAATCCCCACTTCCATCCTTCTTGGATAGCATCTTTCATTTCACCTTCATACCAGTTACCATTAGGACAGAATAAAGCTTCCCCTTTTAAGTGAGCAGTTTGAGCTTGAATATGGTTCATAGCTACTGTTCCTTTTAATAAATCTCCATCTTTTCCTATTTTTTCTATATTAGCAAGTGCCTCTTTAACTTCTGGCTTATCCCAAGCACCTTCTTTAAAATTAAATATATCTTCTACTGCACTTTCACCAGCATATGATGCTATTGCTGGCCATACTATTGCTTCTAAGTATCCTGGGCTTTGACCTTGGTATGTAAATAAAGCTACACCTTCAGCCTTAGCTTTTTTGCCTAATTCAAAGAATTGATCCCAAGTTTTCGGAACTTCCCATCCCTTTTCTTCAAATAATGCTTTATTATACCAAAGACCTGTTACATTATAATAAAGTGGTGCAAGGTAAACTTTTCCATCTTCATATGGAGCACAAGATGGCTTATCTAAGAATCCTTCCATCATCTTATCTTTTATTGGCTTATCTTCTCCTGGTGCAGGTTTTTCAAATACATCTGTTAAATCAGCTAAGTTTTTATCTTTTATTAAAGCTTTAGCAACACTTTGAGCATTTTGAGCACTATGGTATATAAAATCCGGAGAATTTCCACTTGCTATTTGTGGTCTTATTACATCTCCTATATTCGGACTTGCATTTAATACAACATCAACATCTGGATATTTTTCCTCAAATTTCTTTTCTGCTTCTTCCCAAAATGCCGTACCAAATCCCCCTTCAAATACTGCTACATCAAGTTTCCCCTCAATTTTTCCTGAAGCTGCTTCTCCTTTAGCACCTTCATCTTTTTTATCTCCCTCTGTAGATGAACAACCAACTAGTGATCCCATAACCATAACTGTAACTGCTAATAATGATCCTATTTTTTTAAATGGATGCTTCATAATACCCCTCCTAGCTTTTTTATAAGAAATCTTCATTTGAAATCGTTTTCTTAATATAATTGTAAATCATTTAATTTTATATCAAAATATAAAATTTTTACATTAATATGGATAATTATTACAATTTATTGTACTTTTCTCTATACTCACTAGGTGTTATATTAAAAAATTTAGTAAACAATCTACTAAAGTATAATTGATCTTGAATTCCAACATTTATAGCTACATCCTTTACTCTCATATCGCTTTGTTTTAAAAGTTCTTTTGCTTTTTCTAGTCTTTTAAGCTTTATATAATCAGATATAGTCATATCTAATTCATCTTTAAATATTCTACTTAAGTATGATTCATTCATGTTTACAAGCTTTGCTAATAATTCTAGAGATAATTTCTTAGATAAATTATGATTTATATATTCAACTATTTTTTTAACTTCTCTTCTACATTTAGCTACTTTTGAATTTATTTTATAGTCATCTTCTTCTCTTTGTTCCTCTATTAATTTTAACGACTCTTCAATATTGCTACATTTTTTATGTATAACTTTTTCAAACTCCATATCTAAATATTGAGCTACATTCCTTGTTATATTTGATATTAGCAAATTTATATCATCACTTTCTTTATTTGCCTTTATGAAAACTACATATTCATTTCTTTTTATATTTATTAATGATATAAATTTGGAGTTTATATAATTAGCACAAGAACTTATTATATTTGATATAAAAGCATTTAGCTTTTTTTCTCTTTCTACATTTTCAATATCTGTACTCAAAGCTCTAAGGTATATAAATGTATAATTAGTTAAGTATTTATTTTCTAAGCTTTTTTCTAACTCTACACTTTTATCTCCTTTAAGGTACTTTTCTAAATATTCATCAATCTTAAGCTTTTCACTAGATATTTCAACAATATTACTATCTTTTATAAGCTTATTACTTTCCTTTAGTTCTTCTCTAGCTTTATTTAAAACTCCTAGTAACTCATCTTTATTTATAGTTACTTTTAAAAGATACTCAAAAGCTCCATTTTTCATAGCTTCTTTTACAGAACTAAAATCATCAAAATTACTAAGTACTATTATTTTTCCATTAAATTTCTTATTTTTTAACTCCTTAATTAAAGCATTTCCATCCATTTTAGGCATTTTTAAATCTGTAATTACTATATCTATATTTTCTTTTTCTATAATGTTAAGAGCTTCTATTCCGTCTTTGGCTAAACTTACTAAAGTCATTTCTTCTTCTTCCCAATTTATTATAGAGCTTAAAAATGTTCTTGTTATATATTCATCCTCAACTATTAATACCCTCATTATTTTATCCCCCTATTATTTTAGGAATAACTATTTTAGTTATAGTTCCATTTTGATATTTAGATGTAATTTCAAAAATGTAAACACCTTCATAATATAAATTTAATCTCTCTTTTATATTTTTAACCCCTATTCCTGCAAACTTATCTATATTAAAGTTTCCTTCTTCTAATCGTTCTTCATCTATGCCTATTCCGTTATCTATTATCTCAAAATGTATAAATTCTCCACCATCATATAATTTTATTTTTATATCATTAGTATCATTAGCTTCTTCAAATCCGTGTAGTATACAATTTTCCACTATTGGTTGAAGTATAAATTTAAGTATTTTTTCTTCTAATATACTTTCATCTATAAAATATTCGATATTAAATGAATCTCCATATCTAATCTTTTGTATTGTAATATAATTTTTTACATTTTCTATTTCCTGATTTACACTTATAAATTCATCTTTATTAAGTATTATACTTCTTAGTAGTTTTGCTAATGCTTCAAGACCACTTCCTACAGTATTGTCATTATTCATAATAGCTACATATCTTAAGCTTCCTAATGTATTAAATAGAAAATGAGGGTTTATTTGAGCTTGTAGCATACGAAGTGTAACTTCTCTTTTTTCTTTTTCTCTTAATTTAACAGTATGTATAAGAACTTTAAGTTTTTTAGACATTTCATTATATTTTTGCATTATAAATGATATCTCATCATTTCCACTAATTATCATTTCTTCTCCTATTGTACTTTCCTCTACATTATTCATTGTATAAACTATTTCATTTATAGGCTTTGTTATAGATTTATGTATAATTATTGCAATGAAAATAGATAATGCTAACATAGCTATAGCTACAAGTGCATAGGTTATGTAAATATCAGTACAACTTGAATATATAAAACTGTATGGTATTATGCCCAATAAATCCCATGATGCATAACTAATGCCTTTACTAGTTATTATAAATTTTTTACCGTTTATCTTGCCTATACTTGTATTATTATCGATTTCTTTTATTATTTCTATATTATCTAAATTTCTTTTTTCTATATATTGTAAATAATCCTGTTCGTATAAATTTTCACTTTTATTTATAACTAATTCTTCATTGTTTGTAACTACAATATTATTATTTTCATCTACTATAACGCCTCCACCATTAAAATTAATATTATAGTCTTTAAACATTTCTAAAATAACCTTTTCCTTAAGGGCCAAAAATATATACCCATAAGTCTTTTTACCTATTTTAATTGGCTTTGTTATTGATATATAGTTACCTTCTGCATTTGTTACTGATGTCCAGTTTATTATATTTTTACTTTTTATTGCCTTTGATATTTCATCTAATTTTGTTTCATGTTTTATATAACTAAATCCTTCGTTATATACTACATTAAAATCTTCATTTAAAAGTGTAAAATCAGCAATATCTGATATGTATGTAGTTCTTGATCGTAGTATTTTAGATAGTTCATTATTAAATCTATCTCTTTCTTTTACAGTAAGATTGTTGTATCCTTTCATATCATTTAATAATGTAGAACTCCATATAATTTCATTTGTTATAGAGTCAAACTTACTTATGTAATTAGTTATAGAATCTGTTATTAACTTCGAGGTTACTTTGTCATTTGATATTATATTGTTTTTGATTAAGTTTACTGATGTTGTATTTACCACTAAGAATATTAAAATCACTGGTACTATAGATATTATTAGAAATGATATTAAAAGCCTTTTATTTATTGTAGTTTGTCTTAACCTTTTTACTGAATATTTTGATAAATTTCCCTTTGCTGATGTGATTTTTCCCTTCATAACTTCCCCCCTTAAATACATTATATATTATTGTGTATTTATGATGCCACACTTCCCATAAAATAATATCACTATTATATACAAGCTTTCTACAGGTCTAAAATCAATATAATGTAATTGCAATAAAAAATGCGTATTTAAAATAATTTTAATGTTTTAAATACGCCATTTTATTCTTTTTACTTTTAAAATCTAACCATTTGCTATTTCTAAATTGAAATTTTCAATTATACTAGAAAGTACTTCTTCACTGCCTCTCATACCTTCATATTTACTTATTATAAAGTTTTTATCAATATTATATTTTAGCAGATCTCCATGTCTAAGAACATAAGACATATGACCTATATTTAACATACCTAAATCCATAGTTGAATCTCCAATTACAGAGAATTTTTCTATTTCCAAATAATTAACTAAATAATCAATAGCATTTTCTTTAGATATATCCTTTGGTAAAAAATAAATCTTTCTTCCACTTACATAAAAAGTCCAGTTTTTTGATCCCAAAGTTGAAGTATATTCTTCTATCATACTAACTTTAAACTCATTGTAGTCAACAACTATATAAAAGAATAATTTCTCAGCAATCTTGAAATTAGTGATTCCAGGTAATCTTGTGTATTTCTCAAAATCACTTACCATTTTTTCAATAGGACATGCTTTTTGTAGTATCTTATCAACTTCTTTATTCCATTTATCAAATATTTTATTGTCTCTTAGGATAGTTCCTCCATTTGAGGTTATTGCCCAGGTAAACTCAATATTTTTACTAGAGAAGTTTATCCTTTTAAACTGCTCAAATGTTCTAGTAGTAGTTGGTATAAATAAACCGTCTTCTTGAATCTTTTTTATATATTTTATAGTATCAAGTGAAATATAAGATATGTCTTTATTATTGTATATCTCAATATTTTCATATTTTCTATCAGTATTTAAAAACTTATTCGAATATATAACACTTCTATCTAAATCAGAAAAAACTATCATCTACATATCCCTCATATTCTTAATAATTCCACAGCAACTATATCCCTTTAAATCCATTTCTTCAACTTCAACATTCTTTTCTTTAGCCAAAATAAATATATGTCTTAGACTTTCATCATCAATATTTTTAACTAAGATTTTATTTGGAACTCTTCTAAGTAACACTCTTGTAGTCTCTCCAACCCCTGGTTTTATAAAGTTTATATCTTTAACATCATATTTTTCCTTAATTCTTGAAACATCATTATCGCCATCTTTAGTTATAATGTCACCCTTCCAATTTTTAAGTTTATTATCTATTTTTTCATATTGACTCTTAAAACAGTCCTCTATTGTATTTATATAATTTATAGACTCGTCACAATCTCTTAAGTGTTCATAAAACTTAGCACCATGAAAATCTTCTTCACCAATTAAGTCATCTCTTAAAACTGTTCTACTAACTAATCCTGACACTGTTGAATTTAAGCAAGCACTAGGTATTAAAAAGTCCTCTCTAATACCATAAAGAGAAGAATATCCGGCAGGGTCTGCAAGTACTGCAAGTGTTGAGTCAAACTTTTTATTAAATATATTTTCTAACTCTATACATGCCTTATCCAATTCTTTTGATATAGTACCCTTACCAGTCCATCCATCAACAAACTGTAACTTAGAAGTTGGATGGTTCTTTACTATATACTTTATAGCATTAATATCAATCCCTTTATCTCTTATTATAGAAATAGTATAGTGTTGTAAATCTAAATTATATCTATCTTTTAAATACCTCTTTGCAAGTATTCCAATAGGAGTACCTGCTCTTGCAAGAGATACTATAACTACATCTTTACCGTTTTTCTTAATAATCTTTTCAGACATTACACCTATTGCAAAAGCTAATTCCTCTTTGTTACTTTCTAATTTTTCTTTATATAGTTTCATATATTCTTCACTTACTTCATACTCAATAGGTATCATTTCTGAATAATGACTTCCATTTTGAATCTTAAGCTCACGCTCTTTATTTCCCTCTTCAACTATTAATGAAGATATATCTTTTAATAAAAACACTACATCATCTTTAGAATATGTCCCAAAATTTTTCAACTATAAATCTCCTCCAAATAAAAAATCCGCTTCACTTTAGCCACGTGTGGGTGAATTATTTATATCGCCAACGTCTGTTTTGCAAGCTCTCATCCTATTGCTCAATTCTAGCGTATAAAAATATCTTCATACTAAAAAATTTTATACAGCAAAGCAACTAACTATATTTAACGTGCATATAGTAGTATGTTTAAATATATTAATAATATCATTAAACTCACTTTCATCTTTCTTTGATTCAATAAATAAAAAACACTCTGAATAATTTTTTTTATCTAAATTATAAACATAGTTTTTTATCCCTTTATTATAAAAACTTTCAATCTCAAACTTAGAATTTATAGGATATCCATCTTTTTCTATCTCAATAATAGGACTTCTAGTAGTAGAATGATAAAACACTCTATCCTTACTTTCCTTTGCAAATAGCATTGGTATATACATAAATTCTTCAGTACCTAAATACAGTACATCAGAATTTTTATTTTCTATTTTTAATTTTTCACTTTCCCTCTTAACGACTTGTATAAGTTTTTCTTGGTCTTTTTTGTTTATACCAAATCTCCCCGTATGCTTAATATATTTCTTATCATTAATGTATTCATCCATATTTAAATCAATAAAATTAACTTTTATTTCTCTATTAATATTTTTAAGCTCTACGCTATCGCTAACAACAGGAATACTATCTATAGTAAAATCAAAGTTTCCTTTAAATAAGTAAACAAATTTAATCTTACAATCTAACTCTTCTTCAACTCTTTTAATTTTTTCAATATTTACTTTATCTACCCAATTAAGTATCGAACATATTGTATATCTTTTCTTAGGATACATGCTTTGTATCTTTCTAATAATATTTACGCATGTGTTAGCTGTAGTTATTTCATCATCAACTAAAAATACTTCATCTCCATTTTTTAATGTTTCTAGGTTTTCAAAATACAAGTTATGGTCTGTTGCATGAGAATGCTCTTCTAAAAATTCTAAGCTTTTATAACCATCAACAACTTCTCTTGTTGTATGTATAAACTCATAATCACCCTCTAGGTAATTAAATACACTATGACCTATAGCTGTTCCAGTTTCAGCAAATGATATTACTGTTCCATTATTTCCCTTTATATTTTTCTTTTTATAAGCCTCTACTATTAATCTACCTAAACTATCCATATCATCAGCCTTGCAAGCAAGATGCTTACCTAATACCTTAGACACAAATAAAAACCTTCTTTTAGGATTATTTCTTACAGCGATTTCTAAATAATCATCAATGTTTAAGTCTAGTGGATTATCTGTTATATTTATGTCACAATTAAATTTTAAACAACTCATCGTATTCTACCCCTTCATTTAATACTCCATATATTTGTGATAATATCATTATTTTTTTAGCCCATAATAAATGAGGATTTATTTCATTCATTCTTCCACCACAAGCACCTTTGTTAACTCCAAACTTTCCACCTACACTACTTAATATTGTTTCAGCGTCAATGTAATCTTCATACTTTACGGTACACAAAGCTTGTACTAGTGGAATTTGATTTGGATGTATAACAGTTTTTCCTACAAGTCCGTGAAATTTATCTAATAATATTTCCTTTAAATATTTATTTTTTATTTCTTCATTTTCCATATCAAATAATTCAGAAACTCCCCCGCTTATTGGGATATCTAGTTCATCTCTATTTAAATAATTTATTACATCTGTTATAAATGATGAACAAATTAAATTATCATATATAGAAAAATACTTGCTTCTTCTTATACTATACATTCCAAGTATATCGGTTACACCTATCCTTATATTTAAAATTCTTTCTTTATGATTAAGAAGGGTATTATATAATTTATTAAAACTTTCTCCTTTTGTTTCGTTACATATAAATTCCCTACTTTCTATTATTGGAATTACATATAGATTTTTAATATTAGTTGAATCTAATACTTCTATACAACCTTCAACTAAGTTTGCATTTGCCTTTGGAATTAATATACCTGTTAGTACTTCTTTATTTTCTACAATAATATCCTTAATTTTAATTAACTGTTCAACATTTCTTATTCTAATAAATATTAATGGTGTAGTCTTGAATCCTCTTATTTTATTACTACTTAAGTTTTCTAATATTAATTTAAGATTATATATAGCTTCTTTTTCCCCATTTATCCCAATAGCGTCTTCAAGACATATAGCTAAAGGTCTTACACCTCTTACTTGCCCTGTAATACTTTTGTAAATCATGTTATACTGTGTAGCTGGAACATATAAAAAAGCCCCTAGAGCGTATTTTAATATGTCAACTTCAGTGTTATTGTCAAACTCAATAGGCTTTTTAAAAAAGATTTTATCTATTTCGTTTTTATTTATATAATCAAAATATCTCAATTTGTCCTCCCCATAGTAAAATTAAAGGACTAACTTAATAAAATTAGCCCTTTTATATTACTATTTATTATAAATTATAGCTGTGTTTAAACTTTCTAATCTCTTTGTATTATCCTTTATTGCATCTCTATTAGTAGATTCTATTCTCATAGTCTCATCTATTCCAGTTTTTATAGTATTGTACATTTTTTCTAATGTTTCTATTTGAACCGAACTAGAACCCGCCATTTTTGCTATTTGAGCACTTTGTGTAGACACATTTTGTGCATTTCTAAGTAAAAGTTCATTGGTTTTATCATCAAGAGCCTTCAAAGATTTAGCTTGTAATTCTTGTTTTTTAAGTAATATTGCTTGAGATAAGCATTGCTTAAATACAGGAAGAGTTACTACAAATGCACTATTAATCTTTCTTACTAGCCCAAAATTATTATGTTGCATTCCTTTAAGCATTGGTATTGTTTGTATAGCAATATTTTCTGCTATTTTTAAATCATATACTCTTTGATTTAACATATCATAGATTTTTAATAAATCTTGATATTCTACCATATCCATCTGATCTGTACTAGTCTCAGCCTTATTCTTAAAATGTGGAAGTATTTCATTTTCCATCTCCTCAAGGGCCATTTCACCTGCTACGATATACTTTTGAAGTTCATTGTAAAAATCAAAGTTTTCACTTATCATGGCACCTATTTGCTTGTTAGATATATTGATATCTCTTTCATACTTTTCAAGCTCTATTTGAACTTTTTCAACTTCTCCACCAAGAGTATCATATTTTTGGAACATTAATTCTATAGCATTATTAGCTTTTTTAAATATTTTTTGTATGAGAGTAGGTTCTTTAGCTTCTTGGAAATCATCTAAGTCAAATTTATCCATAATTTTAGTTAATTGGACAAGCATTTTAGAGTTTTCTTCATTTCTATTCATCTTAATAGTATTAAGTAAGCTATCTGAAACTCTTGCAATACCTTCAGATGCAGCACGGCCAAATTGAAGTATAGTATCAGGGTTTTCTACTTCAATAAGAGAAGTAAGTGCCTCAACTTCTTTATCTTTTCTAAGTTCCATCTTTTTATTATTTGTATATTCAACTATATCAAAGCTATCTTCATTTGCCTGTAAATTATCATCTACAACTTCTACTACATCTTTGTCTTTAGAAAGTCTACTCATATTTATCCCCATTTAAATCCACTCCTTTTTGAAAATAATTTCTTAAATAATGATTCATCTTCTTGTAGTGAAGATAATTTAAAGTCGTAAACCATTTTATCAAGTCTGTGTATATCTACAAGCTGATTATTTATTACATTTTCAATACAGTTTTCTCCACCAGGAGTAAGTATAACTATATCAAAACCAATCTTACTAAGTAACATCATTAAAAACACAATTTCTTTGTCAAAAACTAAGCTTTTTCCTAAATAAATAATTAGCTTAGGATTTAGAAGAGAATAATCAAAGTTATTTATCATATGGACAAATCTTCTATTCATATATAAAACTGAGTACATACCTTTTATTCTATCTTCTCGATTTAACCCATCTAGAAACATTTCACTCATTATGACTTCTTCAATTTTATCTAAAATCATATTTTGATGATTTACATTTAGCGTCGATATAGAATAATTTTTATCATCTAATATTGCTTTTTTATCTATTTTACCTTCTGAGTTAAGTACAAAAGATAAACTAAAAGCTTCTTTGGTAAATTCTTTTGTGAAGTTATTTATATTACCATCATACTCAATGAAAAATGCTTCATCACAACCTTTTAATAAATTAATAAAGTTAGTATATTCTTTTGTATCATTATAGACACCATTAATTTTTGAAAAAAATACTGGTGCTTGGACTATATTTTTATCAAAGTTAAATCCCGGTCTTAGCTTTAATGGTTGTTTCCAATAAATAGATATTTCATCAATCGTAGAACTCAGAAGTAAATTCTTTATAGACCTATCTTGTAGTTGCCAAGGTTTTATAAAGCCAGAGTCATTTAATAACTCATCGCTTATTCTCTTAGAAGCTTCAGCTCCTATTGTAAAGGCTTTTTTTATTGACGATTTTTCAACCTTTTCACCAAGTTCTACTCTTTCTTCAAAACTTAATATATTATCTATTATTGTATTGTTTATAAACCCTACATTATATTTTTCTTTTTTTAAGATATCTATATTACTATCACTATTAGGATTCAGATATAAAACATCAAATCCAGCTAAATTTAATATTAGTAATAGATAAATTTCATGTTTTTTTATTTCTCCATAAAAAATAATTTTTGGAGCTTCAGATTTATTTATATTAAGCTTACCTATATATATTTTTATCCAAGCCATAATTTTCACAATAAAATTTTGCTTAATTCTATCATTGGTAAACTCATGATTTTCCTCTTTTAAAATAAAATCAAATGCTTTTTTTATTCTATTGTTTACTTCTTTATCATTTACAATACTTATATTTAGATCAAAGATACTTCCCCTATAATTTGATAAGCTATTTTTAAAGTGATTTATCATATCAAAATCACTAGGATTAGCAAGACTTTGTGAAAATAAAACAATATCCATTCTTTCATCTATAAAAGAATTTGCTTTAAAAATTTCTAAATTATATAAATCTTCACTTACTACTCCAATATTAGCAATAAAGTAACTTGTATATCCTTTTAAAGGTGTATAGTTTCCTCTATCAGATTGGCTGGAGAATATTTTTTCAAATACTACTGAATCACTCATTTATCCTCCCAAATTTAACCCTATATATTTTTTAGGGATGCCTCAAAATATTTCCTATTTTGAGACCTCCCCATTGATTTAAAATTATTTTATCCTTCTTGTTTAGATAATTCTAATTCCCTTCCCTTATCTTTACGAGAGAATGTTCTTATTATTAATTTAACTATTTCATTTACTATAACTACACTTGATGCTACTAGTAATACTTTTATCCATAATGTAACTTCTAGAGGCACTGAGTTAAAGAAATCTTTAAATACTTGTGTAAATATTATTTGAGCTATACCTGTTATAGCTATAATCTTTAACGCTAAAGTATTTTTAAAGAAGTTTGGTATTATACTATCAGCATTAAATTCTCTACAGTTAAATGAATTAAATAATGCACTGAATGCAAATAAGGCAAACATTACTGTTTCTTGTTGATCTGGTGCTGCATTTAATACATTAAATGTAGATTGTATCATTAAGATAGCTGTAATAAATAATGCATTTAATCCTATAGTAAATGTCATAGACTTAGAGATTATATTTGCATTTCTATTTACTGGCTTTCTATTTAATACGTGATTTCTAACTGGCTCTAGACCTAATGCTAATGCTGGTGGTCCATCCATTATTATGTTTACCCATAATAATTGTATTGTTGTAAATGGCATTTCTTGACCCATAACTTGAGATATTATGGCAACTAAGAATGCTATTACGTTTACCGTTAATTGGAATTGAACGAATCTTTGGAAGTTATCATATATTCCTCTACCCCATTGTATTCCTTTTACTATTGTTGAGAAACTATCATCAGTTAAGATAATATCTGCTGCGTTTTTAGATACTTCTGTACCAGATATACCCATCGCTATACCAACATCAGCTTTTGATAATGCTGGAGCATCATTGATACCGTCTCCTGTAACTGCAACTACTTCACCATCAGTTTGAAGAGCTTGTACTATTCTCATCTTACTATCTGGCTTACTTCTAGCAACTATTGATATAGTTTGAATTTCTTTTCTTAATTCTTCATCTGTTAATGTATCAATAAAAGATGCCTCAACAGCTCTCATGTTATTTTTCAGTAATCCTAGTTCTTCCCCTATAGCTCTAGCTGTATTTATATTATCTCCTGTAAGCATTTTTACAGAAACACCAGCTTTATTTGCAATAGATACTGACTCTATAACATCAGGTCTTAATGGATCTCTTATTCCAACAAATCCACTAAATACTAAGTTATTTTCTTCAGCATCAATATCAATAGCTTCTGCTTCAATTGTTAAAGCGGCTTCACTTTCTTCACCACTTAATGAAATCTCTTTATAAGCAAATCCTAAAGTTCTCATTGATTTGACTTGTAGCTTTTCAATTTCAGATAGTATTTCATTTTTAATTAAATCTGTTATAGGAACTATGCCATCAGCTTTTTGTACATATGAGCAAAGTTCAAGAAGTACTTCTGGTGCACCTTTTGATAAAAGTACGTATTCATTATTTTTCTCTATTACAGAAGTCATTCTCTTAGTATTAGAAGTAAATTGATTTTGAGCAACTATATTTGATTCTTTTCTTATAGATCTATAATCTATTTCTTTATTGTAAAGTAATAATGCGCACTCTGTTGCGCTACCTAAATATTTAACTTCACCATCATGCTGTTCTATATCCGCTGTAGAGTTTATCATACAATTTTCTTTAAAATAACTATTTGTATTTCCTACACTATCTTCTAGGTATCTACCATCTATATATGCAACTTCTACGGTCATTCTATTTTGCGTTAATGTACCAGTTTTATCTGAACATATAACAGATACAGAACCTATAGTTTCACAAGCTTCTTTTTTAGTTACTAAAGCATTAATTTTAGCCATTTTTTGCATTGTTATAGCTAAAGTCATATTTATCATAGTTGGAAGCCCTTCTGGCACTGCCGCAACTATTAATGCAACACACACTGTAAATGCTGTTTTTGCCGGTCCTATAGAGTTTAAGAATGGCATAATACCAGACATATCTAAGCTTAAAACATTCTTACTTACCATTTGAAAAATCATAAATAAAAATAATAATCCAGCTATTGCTGAAGATATCTTAGCTATAGTTCCACCAAGCTTCCCAAGCTTTGCTTGAAGAGGAGTTTCTTCATCTGATCCTGTTAAGTGCCCAGCTATTTCACCCATTTCTGTACTATCACCTATTGAAGTTACTACCATAGTACCTCTACCATAAGCTACCAATGTTCCACCAAATACCATATTTATTTGCTTAGCTGGTATTGGCTCTTGTACTATAAGCTTACCTTTAGATTCTACTTCTTCCATAGGTATTATGATGTCTGATTTTTTAGATACATCATCAGACTCACCTGTTAACATATCTTCTCTTACTTTTAAATTTATGCATTCTATAAGTCTACCATCTGCTGGGACCATATCTCCAGTTTCAATATAAACTATATCTCCTGGGACTAATTCATTTTTAGATATTTGATGAACTTCTCCATCTCTTAGTACCTTTACTTCTATATTTTCAGTTAGTTTAGATAAAGCATCTGCTGCTTTTTTAGATTTACCTTCAGTAACCATACCTATACCTATACCTACTGCTATAGCACACACTATACCTATTGCATCATGTGTTTCTCCTATTACCGCACTTATAACAGCTGCTGCTATTAGTATAAGTATCATAGGTTCACTTAGGTTCTCTTTTAAATCATCCCAAAAGCTTCCTTCTTCTCTTGGAGTAAATTCATTTAATCCATATTTCTCTCTTCTAGCCTTTACTTCACTACTTGAAAGACCTTTTTCACTATCACCGCCTAAGTCTTTTAAGACGTCTTCTTGATCTACATTATAATACTTCATTTTTATACCCCATATGCACATTCTATTCTGGCTAAGTTTTGTGTTATATCCTTAAGGCCAGTATCATTACTTCCTTGACCTATAGCTGAGAATTTCCATGTATCATTATGCCTATATATAGTTCCAACTATAAGAGAAGTTTTCTCTGAATAATCATCAGTTAAATTGTATTTTGCGATTTCTTTTCTATTAGCTTGATCTATAACCCTAATATATGCATTTTTTATCATACCAAAATGTTGCTTTCTAGACACACAGCTATATATATTTACTACAAACAATAATTTGTGTACAGTAGAAGGCACCTTATCCAAATTAACTAGTATTTGTTCATCATCTCCATCTCCATCTCCAGTTAAGTTATCACCTGTATGTATTACTGATTTACAAATACTTTTTAGGTTTCCAAAATAAACCAAATCCTTTGAACTATTCATTTGTCCTTTTTCATTTAACATAAATACTGAAGCATCACAGTCTATATTTGATCCTGCTCCACCAAGTAATGATTTTAATAATCCTCCTCCGCTTTGCGCTACTGGATCCCAACCTAATCCTACTATTATAGAGCTTAGACCTGGATTAGATTTTTTTAAATCTATTTTTTGTCCTTTTTGTAAGTTTATTGACATAATAATCTCCCCCTAATTGTTAAACACTTAATCCATAATTTTTACAAAGAGCTTCTAATCCACCTTCAAATCCAGCTCCTACCGCACTAAATTTCCACTCTCCACTATATCTATATATTTCGCATACAGTTATTGCAGTTTCTATACTGAATTCTTCTCCAAGGTCATATCTTAACACTTCTTGTTCATTGTCAGCGTTTAATACTCTAACATAAGAGTTATTTACTTGACCAAAGTTTTGTCTTCTTTCTGAAGCTTCATAAATAGTTACAGTTACAGCTATCTTTTCTATATGATTTGGTATTTTGTCTAATGACACTAATATTTCTTCATCATCTCCATCACCTTCACCAGTTCTATTGTCACCTAAATGCTCAACTGATTCTGATATATGTTTTAAGTTATTGTAGAATATAAAGTCTTCATCTCTTTCAACTCTTCCTGATTTACCTACCATAAATACGCTAACATCTAAATCGTAGTCATATCCACTATCAAATGAATTAGTGTCCCATCCTAGTCCTAGTTTAAGATTTTTTAGTCCTGGATTCCCCTTTGTTAAGTCTATTTTTTGACCTTTTTTTAAAGTTATAGCCATAATAATTTCTCCTATATATAATTTATAATCTTATATGTTTATACCGAAGTTGTTACATAAAGCAGCTAGTCCACCTTCAAATCCAGATCCTAATGCATTAAATTTCCACTCTCCATTATGTCTGTATATTTCAGCTACTACTACTGCAGTTTCTATACTAAAGTCTTCCCCTAATTCGAAGTTAATTAATTCTTCATTTTTGTCAACATCTACTACCCTTATATATGAGTTGCTTACTTGACCAAAATTTTGTCTTCTTTCTTGAGCTTCATGTATCGTTACTGTAAAAGCAACTTTGCTTATATTGCTTGGTATTAATGATAAATCAACTTGTATTTGCTCATCATCACCATCTCCTGCTCCAGTTCTATTATCACCTAAATGTTTTACAGACCCTGAAGTATGACTTGCATTATTATAGAATACGAAGTCTAAATCACTAATAACTTTTCCATTTTCTCCTATTAAAAATGCAGCTGTATCTAAATCAAAATCAAATCCACCATCATACTTGTTAGTGTCCCAACCAAGTCCTATTAATACATGCTTTAATCCAGGATTTCCCTTTGTTAAATCTACTTTTTGACCTTTAGCTAATGTTATGCCCATAATTTACATCACCCCTTGAAATTCTTTTTATTTTAAAATCTTTTTATTTTAACTTAATTACATTATAACATGATTTATTTCTTTTTTTATTCCTTTTTTTCTAACCTTTAACAATCTTCTTACTATTTATTTTTTAAATATAAAAAGTTTCTTATATAATAAATTTCTCACCTTTTTAAGAGGCAATATCCTCCTTCAAAATTATGTGATTTTTAACCTGTATTTGATTTATTTAGTTATTTTTGTAATAAAAAAATCCTTTCAATTTTAATGAAAGGATTTTATATATATTAAACTATTTGAGTTTCTAGATTTCCACTTTCTTCTATGTTTTTGTCTTCTTTTGGTAGCACTATATTTAGCACAACTGCTATAAGTGCTACAAGTACTAATCCTGAATCTCCGAATATAAGTTGGATTGATTCTGGCATACTAGCTAAAGCATCTGGTACAAATGAAAGTCCAACTCCCATTCCTATAGCTAAAGCTACTATTGTACTATTTCTATTGTTTAATGGTTCACTTGTTATTAACTTTATACCACTTACTGCTATCATAGCAAACATCATTATACTAGCTCCACCTAATACACTTGATGGCATTATAGATATCACAGCCCCTAATTGTGGGAATATTCCTGCTAGTATTAAAAATATAGCACCTAATGCTATAACATTTCTATTTATAACTTTTGTAAGAGCTATTAATCCTACATTTTGACCAAAAGATGTATTTGGTAATATACTAAACATTGCTGCTATCATACTTCCAAGTCCATCTGCCATTATTCCGCCTGAAACTTCTTTATCAGTTGCTTCACGTCCTACTCCATCGTATGCTATAGCTGTTATATGACCAACGGTTTCAACAGATGAAACCAAGTACATACATACCATTGCTACTATTGCGTCTATATGAAACTCCATTCCAAATTTAAATGGTGTTGGAATAGATAACATTGATATTGTTGATAATTGAGAAAAATCTACTTTTCCCATTGGTATTGCTATTATGTATCCTACTATAAGTCCTATAAGTATTGACGCTAAGCTTGTTATACCTTTTGTATATTGATTAAAAAATAATACAGTTAATAAAACTACTGTTCCTAAGAATAAATTTGAAGGTGAACCAAAATCCGGTGCCCCAACTCCACCTGCAAAGTATTTTATACCAGTTGGAAGTAGTGATATCCCCATTGCTAAAACTACAGTTCCAGATACTACTGGTGGGAAGAATTTTCTTAATTTTTTCATTCCATTTCCAAGAATTATTTCTACTAATCCACCTATTAGACATGCCCCGAGTACTGCTTCATATCCATATTTAGCTCCTATTGCTGTTGCTACTGGTAAAAATCCAAAACTTGTTCCCATTACTATTGGAAGTCTTGCTCCAAATGGTCCTAACTTATAACATTGAATTAATGTCGCTATACCTGATACAAACATTGCACATTGAACTAAAGCTGTTTTATCTGCTAAGTTCATATTAAGAGCACCTGATATTATTATAAGTGGTGTTACATTACCAACAAACATTGCTAGTATATGCTGTATCCCTAACGGTAATGCCTCTTTTAATCTTGGCTTACCATCTAGTTGGTAAATAACCGAACTTTTACTTGTCATAAATCCTTTTTCCTCCCCTAAACAAATACTTTTTATCATTTTTTATATTTATTATTCGTGTTTATATTTTTATTATAGCATATTAATTTAATATATCAACAACTTTATGAACCTTATTTTATTTTTTAAATATAAAATACGGATTATCCCATATTATATTTATCTAATCATATTAATTATTACATCAAGTTCTATTTTTTTCCAATATAATCAAATATGTCGCTTAAACTAAAAATAACTTATAGTTCATACTAACCATAAGCTACTTTCTAGTTTATATTTATTTTCTTTCATATGAGTTATTAATATTATTTACTTTATTTAGTGAAAACATTCCAACTGATCCAATAACAGCTATTATAGTTACAATCATACATGCCATATACATTCCACTTATATCAATAATTTTTCCCATTATCATTGGTCCTGATGCATATCCAGATCCCATTAATATAGGTATTATAGAACTAATTCGTCCTCTATGAGAAGATGGTGTATTATTTGCTATAAATGTAGAACTGTTTATAGCTATTAATATTTCACCTATAGTTAAAGAAAGTGTACCTATAAAAAATAGTGTCATTATCTTTGAGTATCCAAAAATTAAAAAACATAACCCATAACATAATCCTCCTAAAGACATTATATTTAAAGGATTATACTTTCTAGTTTTACTAGTTAATAAAGGAGTACATGTTATTACAATAATCGCATTAAATGCTCCCAAGAAACCATATAACTTAGCCCCTTCATTTCCAAATAATTCTCCCATTTGTAGCGGTAGTGAAAATCCCCACCCCGAATACACGAATTGAAATAAAATCATCATTAATGGAAATAAAATAAGTATTGGTCTTTTTAAGAATACTTTAACAGTTGAAACTTTACTATTTTCAAATTCTATTTCTTCCACTTCATTTTCACAAGTTTTATGTTTTGTTTCTTTTACATATTTTATAAATAAGAAAAGAGCTACTAATGTAGTTATAGCATCTCCTATAAATATTAGCGGAAGGTAATTTTTATACAAAAAACCACCTAATATAGGCCCAATTGCAAAACCTATATTGGTACCCATATATAATAGCGAGTATGCTTCTTTTCTATTAGACTCATCTGTTAAATCTGCGTTTAATGCATCATAAGCAGGTGAAGATACTGAATAAAAACATGCCGATAATATCATCATTTTTGCTGTTAAAGTGGATATAGGTATAAGTCCACAAACTATAAACATAAGTGCTCCTAAAGTCTGAAATCCTATTATTACCTTTCTTCGTCCTATACTATCTACTAACTTTCCTCCTAATATCATACACGGACATTGAAAAACAGCCAACATTGTTATAAATTGACCAGCCTCAAAGGCCGACATTCCTATTCTTTGCGTTAGAATTAATGACATAAGTGGATGTACAAATGCTCCTATTGAGTTTACTATCTTTCCTACAAATAAAATATATATTTCTTTTGGTAACCCCTTATATGGATTTAGTAAACTTTTCATTTTTATCCCCCTTTTTATATGGTGTGATTTACTTTATCCTATAAATAATTATATTACTTTTTTCAATTTATAGTTTAAATTTTCAAAATATTACAATAAAAATTCACTTTGCTCATGCCGCTCAAGTAATTCTCCCACACGTGGCTAAAACGACCTCTAAATCAGATTCGTTTCTCAAGTTTATATATAAAAAAGGATGAAATATTAAATATCTCATCCTTTTTTATTATTCATTTTCTTTTTTTAAATCTTTTATACTTTCTTCTTTTATGTTTGAATTAGCAATTATTTCATCGATGGAGGAACTACTACTCAATACATCTTTTGCGTATTGCAGGGCGTCTTTATAATGTCCACTTTCAAATCTGTTTTCGCTCATCTAATTCACTCCTTAATATAATTTTTTAACATGGAGGAAATCTTCTTTGTCTAGCTAGTCTATCTCCTAATATATCTGATACTTTTTTATTAGAATAAACTTCTTCTGCGATTTCCATCTTTGTATCATTTTCTTTTAATAATTTTTTTATTTCTTTGTTATTGTCTAATTCTTCTCTTTTAGTTTCCATATTGGTTTCCTTTCTTTATTTGACTATATTCTTAAGGTATCCATATTTGATAGTTTTACTACTATAATATTTTTGTGATTTTTCATATAATTTACTTTTATTCTATTTATTATTATGTAGTATTTTTTAATATTTTAATCTTTAAAATATAATCAATTAATTTAAAGTAAAAACATATATAGGTTGAATAAATTATAATTCACAGGAAAACATATATATATAATTTAGATATAGAAGGAGACAATAATGAAAAAAAGACAAGTATTAATAACTGCAATATTATTATTATCCATTATGATAAATGTAGCACCAGTTTTTGCTCAAGAGTCTAATACAACTGTTCCTCCAATGCTTCAAAATGCAAAAGGTAAAGATGAGTTAGTAAGTATTTTTAATGAAATAAAATCTATTAGAGAAAATATTCGTACTATAGACATAAATGCACTTACTATAAAAGATAAATCAACAGAACTAAAAAAACAAATCAACTTTTATATAACACAATTAACAGAAATAGAAACAAAACTTGATACTTTTAATAAAAAATATAGTAATTCTGAACCAGATTTATTATTTTCACAACAGCTTAATATCATAGTAGAAACGTATAAAATGACTTTAGTTCAACAATTAGCTTTAATAAATTCACTTTTAAGTAATGACTATGAAGCTTCTACATTATTTCATTCTAATTATTTAACTTATATATACTATTATCTTAGCATCGGTGACCAAATGGTAGCATATATAGATGTTTATTATAACTTATAATAATATTTTAATTAGATATATTTTTCTAAATAAAAAAGCTAAATCATAAATATGATTTAGCTTTTTTATTTATTATTAGCATATATTTTTTCATTTTTATATTTATTCATATTATGATGGGTATTTATAGTAAATATCCCACCTATTATAACTATCATATAGTATGCAAACCAACTGTATAAAAATACTGAGTATCCAATAATTTCTTTTGGAAACACATTTGCAAATATAGAGAAAAATGCTAGTTCATTAGCTCCAACATTCCCTGGCGTTGGAATTGGAGATACAGCCATATATAAAAAAACTTGTAATGTCATTACATGCCAATAAGATAATCCATTTAAATTAAATGCTTTATATATACAGTAAGTTATACTAAAGAATATAGCAAGTTGAATTGCTGTTAAAATTAAGCTTAAAACTAAATTCTTTTTATTTTTCATAAACATCTTAATTGAATAACTATATTCATCAATATACTCATTTATTGTGTCTTTTTTGTTTGATAACTTTTTGAAAAATTTAAATCTAGATAATTTATCTAATATATAACTAGTTATCATTTTTATTTTATTTGGACTAAGTATTATTAATACTCCTCCAACTAACATAACTATATTCATAATCATTCCTGCCGCTACTAAAATCATAATTGACGGCATTTCAGTTTTTAATAAATCTAAATTTACTAGTATTAAGTATCCACAATACGCTGTAACTGCAGTCTGAAATACTATTGTTTTATTTGTTATTATAGCTACTGACTTACTTAGGCTTATACCATACTTTGTTAATGCATATATCTGTATTGGTTGGCTACCTGATGCAAATGGCGTAACTAAATTATAATATAATCCCATTGTCCCTATCTTAAACCCCAAAAATCTAGCCTTAGTCTTTTCTATTGAATTTATTACTAATTGAAGTATATATGCTTCAAATAATATATATATAACTATCAATAAAATTCCAGTTATTATATATTTCATATCGACTACCTTTAAAATATAAGGTATTAGTGTAATGTCTAACGTTGTCGATACTAAGTAAGTTGTAAGACATATTAAGAACAATAAAAATGCATACTGTATAAAAGCTTTTTGCTTATTTGTTATTTTTCTCATAATCGTTCTCCCAATATTTATTAGCTATTTATACATCATATACCATTTTATAATATCTGTGCAATAGTTTAGACCATTTATAAATATTACATTTTTGAAATAATATTGTATATTTATAAATAAAACATCACTTTTTATCTATAAGTGATGTTTTTATTTATAAATATATTATTTTTATTATTTTTGAAACTTAGTTAAATCAACAAGTCTATCGCATATTTTGTCTAATATTGCCTTTTCATGACTTATTACCACAAGTCCTATATTTTGCTTTTTGACAATATCAAGCACAACATTTAGTATTTGAGCTTGAGTTATGGCATCAAGCATTGTTGTCATCTCATCAGCTATTAAAAACTTAGTTTGCGGTGATAGCGCTCTTGCAACACAAAATCTTTGCAGCTCTCCTCCTGATAATTCATTTGGCCACCTGTTTAACCATTCATCTTCTATTCCTATAGAATTTAATAATTCTTTTGAAGGTGTATATGCTTCATTTAATATATCTCTCATCTTCCATTTAGGATTTACTGCTTTTTCTGGATGTTGAAATATTAATTGAACTTGGTTATACCTGCCATCTTTCCCATCTTCTAAAACAACTTTTCCCTTATTTGGCTTTTTGTAACCTGCTAATATTTTTGCAAGTGTAGTTTTACCATATCCACTAGGCGCAACTAAGCCAACAATCTCACCTTCATTTATAGTAAAGTCTACATCCTTTAGTATAAAGTCATCTTCATCATTATATTTGAAACTTACTTTTTCAGCTCTAAGTTGCATGTATACACCTCACTATCCCGTCTCTTATGATTTTAGCTTTAGGTCTAACTGTTATACATTCACTAGTTACCTTATCACACCTATTATTAAATAAGCATCCTTTAGGTAATTCATTTGGAAGAGGTTGAGATCCTTTTATTGGCTTAAATTCATTTTGAGGAAGTGCATTCCATAAAGCTTTTGAGTAAGGATGCCTTAAGTTTTCACCATTTCCTCTAAAATCTTTTGCACTTGCTACTTCAAGAGTTGTTCCAGCATAAAATACTGCTATTTTATCTGCTACTTTTAAAGCTGCATTTATATCATGAGTTATCATAAGCACTGCACAGCCTCTATCTGAAATTTCTCTAAAATGAGAAAGTGCTTCATTTAATGATTTTTCATCAAGACCTGGAGTTGGCTCATCAGCTATTATAACTTTACTATTTGAAACAAGAGCTGTTGATAGTAATACTTTTCTAGCCATACCACCTGACAGTTGAAACGGATATAGCTTATCGACTTTTTCGTCAAGACTATATTTCTTAAATACGTTTCTTTGTATTTTGTTTGCTTTTTCTTTTTCTTCTATTGATATTTTTACTTGATTTGAAACTTTCATAAGAGGGTCTAAATAGTTTACTGACTGAGGTATTAATACTATTTCTTTTCCTCTTAAATTCATCTTATCTTTTTTATTTAAAACTTTATCTTTATAAATTATTTTCCCTTGAGTACTAGAATTATGAGGAAGTATTCCAAGTATAGCATGTGCTAGTAAGCTTTTACCCGAACCACTTGAGCCTACAACAGCAGTTATTTCACCTTCATAAAGATCTAAATCAAGTCCTGTTATTACATTTAGTTCACGTCTTCTAAGACCTTTTGTATACTGCGAAAAAGAAACACCTAAATTTTTTACTTGTAATATTGGCTTTATACTTTCTTTCATTGAAATACTCACCTACTTTCATTTATATAAATTATTTATAAGCAGTTTTAGGATCTATAAGTTTTCTTAAATTTTGTCCTGTTGTATCTACCATCATAGATGCTATAAGTAGTACTAACCCTGGGAAAAATGCTAACCACCAATATCCAGTTGATAAATATTTCATAGACTCTGATAATATTATTCCTATTGCTGGTTCATGAGGTGATAGTCCAAAACCTAAAAATGTTATAGATGCTTCATGAAGTACTGCATGAGGAAATATTAAAAGAGTTCCCACTAATAACTGAGGTAATATATGTGGTAATATATGTTTCTTTGCTATGTATATATTTGATTTTCCAAAGTTTTTTGATATCTTTACATACTCTGAGGATTTTATTTGCATTACTTCTGACCTTATTAATCTTGCTAAAGACGGCCAGTGAGTAAGGGCAACCCCTATAACGACTCCCTTAAGTCCTCCACCTACTGCAAAACATATTAATATTATTAATAATATATGAGGTACACTTAACACTAAATCTACAAACCAACTTATTATAGAGTCAACTATCTTACCACAAGTAGCAGACATAATTCCAAGTATTAATGCCATTATCCCACTAAGAAAACTAGATAATAAACCTATTTTTATACTTAATGTTATTCCTTTCATAGTTCTTGCAAACATATCTCTTCCCATCCAGTCCGTACCAAATAAATGATTTATGCTTGGTGCTAAATTCTTCTTTGAAAAGTTTACTGCTAAATCCATATCATTAACATTGCTACCTATTATAAGTGTCGTTAGTATTACTAAAGTACAAAATGCTATTAAAGATATTGTTCTTTCTCTAACTCCAAACTTAATTTTTTTACTTTTTTCAATTACAGGAGGATTTTTAACTTTTACTGCTTCTTCCATCATATCTTGTATCCCTCCTTAATCCTTGGGTCTACTACTCTATATAATAAATCGGCTATTAAATTTCCACTATATACAAATATTGCACTTATAATAACAATTCCCATAAGAAGTGGTAAGTCTCCTTTTAAACCTGCATCAACTGTTGCTTGCCCAAGTCCTGGATATGAAAATACTTGTTCTGCAAATATAGTTCCAGCAAATAATTCACTAAAAGATAAAAATTGAAGAGTTATAGCTGGAAGTGCAACATTTCTTATAACATGATTAAATACTATTTTCTTAGTACTTTCTCCCCTTGCCTTTGCAAACAATATATATTCGCTTTGTAGTATTTCGATAACCTTTTCTCTTGTATGTAGACAAATATTTGCAACACCTAGTATTGATAAAGTCATAGCTGGAAGTATCATATGTTTTATCATACTAAACATTGTAACTTCTTCACTTAAAACTCCGATTGGAACACCTAACCCTATGGGAAATAATTTTAAGTTTACTGCAAATACCATAAGTAAAAGTAATCCTAGCCAAAATGTTGGTGTTGATATTAATATATAACAATACCCTTTTATAAATTTATCTACGATTTTTCCTTCATTAACACCTGATATAATTCCTAAAATAAACCCTAATACCCCAGAAAGTACCCACGCTACAACCATCAGCCCAAGAGATGCCATAAATCTTTCTCCTATAACTTCTATAACAGGTCTTCTAAATATTAAAGAAGTACCAAAGTCTCCTTGAGCTAGTGAGCTAAACCAATTAGTAAATCTTTCTAAAGGGGGGGCATTAAGCCCCCAATACTCTGCTATTTTTAATTTTTGCTCTGGAGTTACAGATAAATCTGCTCCTACATAAGCTCTTATAGGGTCAATTGGAGATGCCTCCATCAGGATAAATGTAAGAATGCATAGTGCAGTTAATAAAGTTATTAATCTAAATATTTTTTTACCTGCAAATAAACCTATACTTTCTTTTTTAGCCATTTATTTTCCCCCTTAAATTTATTTCCATTTCCACTGTGTTATATTTTCAAGTATAGCCCCACCATGTGGTTGTGGTTTAGGAGTTCCTATATCTAAATCTTTATTCATTATAAATAAGTGATTTACATTTGTTAACCATGCCCATGGTGCATCTCCAGCTGGTGCTATACCAGTTTTACCATCCCATTGAGCTTTTTTCCAAAACTCTAAAGCTTCTTCTTCACTTTTACTTGTCATTGCTTTATTTATATACTCATCAACTTTTTCATTTTTATAAAATCCTGTGTTATACCAATCTACACCTGAATTTTCGCTGTGGAATAATTGGAATATAAGAGCTGGATCATGTTCACCCCAACCTAATATAACTGGCTCTGAGTGTAGTACCTCCATAGCATTATCCCAAGTTCTAGCTTCTGGTACTGCATTTATCCCTATTTCTTTTAATTTTTCACTAACTGCTAATGCCATTTCTTGTCTATGCTTTGTTTCCATTATGTAACATAATTTAAATTCAGCCTTTAAACCGTTCTTTTCAACAATTCCATCATTGTCACTATCTTTCCATCCACCATCAGCTAATATTTTTTTAGCTTTTTCTATATCACCATCTTTTATTTCAACCTCGCTATTATACCAAGGCATAGCTTCTAGCCCTACGAATGATGGTGTACCATATCCTGATAATACCCCTTCAACTAATTCATTTCTATCGATTCCATAGTTTATTGCTTTACGTATCGCTAAGTCACTAGTTACGTCATTTCCTATTGGATTTTTATCTTTAGTATTTTTACCACTCTTTACAGTTGGGAAAGTAATACCTAAGTTTTCAATACTATCAACTTCTCTTAATACTTTACCGTCTATCTTTTGATCTGCAAAAGATGCTGGTATTGAAGCCATATCTACTTCATCAGATTTTAAAGCTGCAAGTGCTGCATCACTGTCTAAAAATAACATTGTAAGTTTTTTAATACTTGGCTTTTCTCCATAGTAATCTTCATTAGCTTCAACTATTATTTGTTGACCTTTATCCCATTGAACAAATTTATATGGTCCTGATGTTACAGGGTTTGTAGCATATTTATCATTATGTAAATCTTTTGGTACTATACCTATATTTATTAATTTATTAACAAATGTAGATTGTGGCTCTTTTAACTTAAATTCTACTGTATATTCATCAATCGCTTTTATACTCTCTACTGATGTTAAATCTACAACAGATGCTGACTTTCCTGCTGTTTCAAAAGTATATGCCACATCTTCTGCTGTTAGCTTACTTCCATCTGTAAATTTTACATCATCTCTTATTTTTACAGTCCATGTTAATTTATCATCACTTACACTATATTCTGTTGCAAGATCATTTTTTATTTTCATATCCTTATCTCTAGTAAGTAAAGTACTAAAAAATACTCTAGTTACTGCATGGTGTCCCCCAGTTGTTGGATCTAATCCTTCTGGTTCTGAACCAACTGATACCACTAATTCATTATTCTCTTTTCTTGAGTTTACCTTAGTGCTACCTTCCCCTTTACTTTCTGGTTTTGTACTAGAACATCCAACTAGTAAAGATGTTGTCATAACTACTGTCAAAGACATAGCTAAAAACTTTTTTAATTTCATCCCTTTATCCCCCTTGTTAGTGTTGATTAAATCAAAATGCAATAATTT
>NZ_JAFFPK010000013.1 GCF_017590215.1 Clostridium sp. CCUG 7971 | reverse complement strand
ATAGGGAGAATAAAATATGAAACTAGCACAAGCACTTATGCTTAGAGCAGATTATCAAAATAAAATTCATGAATTAAAAAATCGTATAATTAACAATGTAAAAGTTCAAGAAGGTGAAGATGTTGCAGAGAATCCAATTAAACTTCTTGAAGAATTAAATAAAACTGTAGATGAGCTAGAACAATTAATAAAAAGAATAAACAGCACAAATTCTAATACTATATTTGAAAAAGATATAACTTTATCAGATGTTATTTGTACAAGAGATAGCATAAAGAGAAAAAGAAATATATTAGTTTCTGTATTAGATGAAGCTACAATAAGACATGATAGATACAGTCAATCAGAAGTAAAGTTTGTAACTACAGTAAAAATACCTAAATTGCAAAAAGAGCTTGACTCATTAGCAAAAGAATACAGAGAATTAGATATAAAAATACAAGAAAAAAATTGGACAACAGAATTAAAATAAAACAAAAGTAGGTAGCTTATCTAAAGGTGAACATTAACCCTAGAAACGGGGAAAAGTTTCTATATTTGATTTATCGTAGTATTAAAGGCGATACAAAACAATTAATATTTAGCCTAATACAATTAACAGTAAGTCCTAAAAGAATTTTTGGGCATAACAATATTACATATAATAACTTATTACCGAGTGTTAATTTAGAATAAGCGAGGGTGGATAGGGGATATTTTAGACATAGTACTTACTATGTCTTTTTATTTGTAAAAATAAACAAACAGGTACAAATTAAGATAAAATGCAATACTATAAGTGTTTAAAAATTAATCAATGTTAGTTTTATCGTTGGTATATTTTTATTTGAAATTATGATAAAATTAAAAGTAGGTCATAGGAGTTTGTATAAATATCAGTATGTATATAATATAAATTATAAGGAAGGTGATTAAAATCTCTCATATAAATGCAAAAAATGCATACAAAAGTTTAGAAGAAAGGATAAATAAGTTTCCACAAGGTGCACCACCTTCAGAGACTTTATATAAGATATTAAGTGTGTTATTTACAGAGAAAGAAGCTGAATTAGTAGCACAACTTCCAATAAAACCATTTAGAGTAAAAGCAGCATCAAAAATATGGAGTGTAAGTGAAAGCGAAGCATATAAAATATTAGATAATTTAGCGAAGAAGGCTTTATTACTTGATATAGAAGATAAAAAAGGTAAAAAATACATAATGCCACCACCAATGGCAGGTTTTTTTGAGTTTGCTATGATGAGAACAAGGAAAGATATAGATCAAAAACTTCTTGCAGAGCTTTACTATCAATATATGAATGTAGAAGAAGACTTTATAAAAGACTTATTTTACTCAACAGAGACTAAATTAGGAAGAACTTTTGTACAAGAAGAAGTTTTAACTAATGATAATGAAGTAACAATACTAGATTATGAAAGAGCAACACATATAATAGAAGAAGCTAGCCATATTGGAATAAGTATGTGCTATTGTAGACATAGAATGGAACATGTAGGAAAGGCTTGTGATGCTCCTATGGATATATGCATGACTTTTAATAATGTAGCAAATTCTTTAATAAATAATAAGTTTGCAAGAAGAATAGATGCATCAGAGTGTAAAGAATTACTTCATCAAGCTTATGAAAATAATCTAGTTCAATGTGGGGAAAATGTAAGAGATGGAGTAACATTTATATGTAACTGTTGTGGATGTTGTTGTGAAGCTTTAGTTGCGGCTAAAAGATTTGGTAATTTACATCCTGTACAAACAACAAGCTTTATATCTAATATAAATAATGAAAGTTGTGTAAGCTGTGGTAAATGTATAAAAGTATGTCCAATAGATGCAATAAGTATAGCTAAAGATAATGATAAAACTTACATAAAAGTAGATGAAAATAGATGTTTAGGTTGTGGAGTATGTGTTAGAAATTGCTTTAAAAATAGTATAATGTTAAGAAAAAGACCAGAAAAAATAATTACACCAGCAAATTCAGTACATAGATCAGTTCTTATGGCAATAGAAAAAGGTCAATTGCAAAACCTTATATTCGATAATAACGCATTAACTAGCCATAGAGCTATGGGTGCTATATTATCTGCAATTTTAGAATTAGAACCATCTAAAAGAGCCTTAGCTAATGAACAATTAAAGTCGAACTACTTAGATAGGTTATTAAGTATAAAAATTAAACATTAATAAAATTTATTATAAAAAAGATCCTATATGGGTCTTTTTTTTATACAAAAATTAAGTTATTATTAGATAAAATGAGTAAATAATTTAAGATGTAAGTAAGGATGTGTTTAAATGAATGTACAAAAATATGATCAGGATAATCCAAGATTAGTTAATTCCATTGTATGTGCAATAGATATACTAGGTTTTTCGCAAATGATAGTAGATTCTTGTGAAGATGGATATGGAAATAGTCTACTTAGAGAAATTAACTACTTAATAAATAAAAACAAGCAGTGCATTATTCCTAATAAATATAGTCATGGTAAGATAAAAATATTTACTGATAATATGGTTGTTGCTTATCCGATAACCGGTGATGGAGAAGAAGAATTAGATGAGATACTAGAAAATGTATCTGAATATCAATTTAACTTAGCTTTAGAAGGATTGTTTGTAAGAGGTGGAATAAGTGTAGGGAATTTTTATATAAATGATGATATAGTTTTTGGGCCGGCACTTTTAGATGCTCATAATACAGAAAGTAAACTTGCTTGTTATCCAAGAATTATTTTAGATGATAAAACTGTAAAAAAATTACAGAAATATATAAATTACTATGATGTTGCACCACAAAATAATATGATACTTATAGATAATGATGGACAGTGGTTTTTAAATTATTTAAATACAATATTTAAATACTATACAGAATGTAATAACGAATATGAGTTTGAAAGAATACAACTTGAACTTTTAATTAGACATAGAGATAAAATAGAAGAAATGTTACTAATACATAAAAAAAATACAAAAGTTTGGGACAAATATGTATGGATAGCGAACTATCATAATTATTTCTGTGATTTATATTTCCCAGATGAAAAGAATCTAAAAATATCTAGGAAAAGTTTACTTTCATGGCCTAGAGAAATAAATAATGATGATATTTAAATAAAATCTTCGTAGATGATACTTTTCATCTATGGGGATTTTTTTATTAACTAAAAATTAATTCTAATGAAAAAAAATTGCATGAAAATAAGTATAATCAATGTTTTAGTAATTGTTTTTATATTGAAATGACTTTTAATTATAAAAACTATATATAATACGAAAAAAAATTTCAGAAATAAAAAGGAAAGTAGTGTAAAAGGTAGAACCATATTTATATAGAAATATACTCATCTAAATTACTATAAAAAAATACACAGGAGGATTTTAAAATGAATAGGAAAACGATTGCAATTAGTATGGCAGTAGCTTTAATTATAGGAAACAGTTCATCTGTAGTTTTAGCTACAGATAAAGGTAAAGACTCTATAGTTTCAATAGCTGAAAGTAGCAATACAAAAAATAGAAATGCAATAGTAGAAGAAGAAATTTTACAATCTAAAATGACAGCTACTCATACATCTGCTCAACCAGGGGAAGGAGCAGATAAAGTTTTAGATGGGAATTCAGATACAATGTGGCATACACCATGGGATAAAAGTGCAAAACTTCCTCAAGGAATAACAGTGAACTTAGGAGAAAAAGCATTAGTTAGTACTATAAAAGTTAGCCCAAGAAAATCTCAAAATAATGGGATTATAACAAAATATGAAATTCATGCTATAAATGATGGAAAAGAAACCCTTATATCAAGTGGAAGATGGTCAGAGGATAACACCACAAAAATAGTAACTTTAGATAAGGCAGTAGAAGCAGATGAAATAAAAATTACTGCATTAGAAGGAGTAGGAGGATTTGCATCTGTATCTGAAGTTAATATATATAAACAATCTAAGGAAGCTAATAAAATAAAATCATATGAAAATATAAGAATAGCTTCAAATTCTCAAGCTGTAGATATATCAGATAAAATAGATGAATTAAAAAATTTAGAAGAAGGAACTATTGTAGCTAGATTTAAGGGAAGTAATAAGAATTTAGCTAGTTTAATAGGTATATCAAATAAAAATAGAGATTACTCACATTTTCATCTGTATAAATCAGGAGCTAAAGTGGGTGTTGAAATAAGAAATGAAAGTACAGGATTAAATAAACACATTTTTGGAGATGCCGTTTTAAATGAAGGATTTAATACAATTGCATTTAAAGTAGAAAAAGATAAATCTTACACTTTATATTTAAATGGAAAATTAATTAAAAAAGAAAATGCTAATGATACTAAATTTTTAAGTGATATAGTTGGAATAAACTCTGCTTTTATAGGTAAAACACCAAGATTAACTGGAAATCAATACCCATTTAATGGAGATATAGATTTTATAGATATATATAGTGAACCAATTTCAGATAATTACCTTGTTAAAAAGACTTCTGAAACTAATATACCTTCAGAAGATGACTATCTTCCTGAAAATGCATATAAATCTGAAAAACAAGATTTATTTAAGCCAGGAGATTTAAATTCAAATGCTTATAGAATACCAGCACTATATACTACTAAAGCAGGTACAGTTTTAGCATCAATAGATGCTAGAAAACCACATGGAGGGGATGCACCAAATAATATAGATACTGCAATAAGAAGAAGCGAAGATGGTGGAAAAACTTGGGAAGAATCTAAAATAATATTAGATTATCCGGATAAGGCATCAGCAATAGATACTGCAATAGTTCAAGATAATGAAACTGGAAGGATATTCTTATTAGTAACTCATTTTGCGTCAGGATATGGTTTTCATGAAGCTAAACCAGGAAGTGGATATAAAGAAATAGATGGTCAAAGATACTTATTATTGCGTGATGCAAATAATAATGAATACACAGTGAGAGAAGAAGGGAAAGTGTATGATAATAAGGGTATCGTAACTGAGTATACTCTTGATGAAGATCAGAATTTATATAGAAATAGTAATAAAGTAGATAATGTATTAACTAGTACAAGTCCATTAAAAGTAATGGGAACAAGCTTCCTATCATTAATATATAGTGATGATGATGGGAAGACTTGGAGTAAGCCAATGGATCTTAATAAAGATGTTAAAGCAGATTGGATGAAATTTTTAGGTACAGGCCCAGGTAGAGGTCATCAAATAGAAAATGGAAAATATGCAGGAAGACTTGTATTCCCAGTATATCTAACTAATGCAGCAGGATTCCAATCAAGTGCTGTTATATATAGTGATGATAAGGGGAAAACATGGGAAATAGGTGAAACTGCAACAGATGGAAGAGATATGGGAAATGGTCAAGTTGGTAATGCTCAAACTCAAACAAGAGGAAATCAATTAACAGAGTGCCAAGTTGTAGAAATGCCAAATGGTCAACTAAAATTGTTTATGAGAAATGACCCAGGTAGATATGTAAGGATAGCTACAAGTTTTGATGGTGGAGCTACATGGGAAGATGATATAGTTGAAGAAACTAATATAAGAGAACCATATTGCCAATTAAGTGTAATAAATTATAGTCAAAAAATAGATGGAAAAGATGCATTAATATTTTCAAATCCAGATGCAGAACCAAGAAATAGAATTGATGGTACAGTAAGAATAGGTTTAATATCAGAAAATGGAACTTATGAAAATGGAGAACCTAAATACGATATTAAATGGAAATACAAAAAATTAGTTAAGCCAGGATACTTTGCATATTCTTGCTTAACAGAGCTTTCAAATGGAAATATAGGACTATTCTATGAAGGAACTGATGTTAGAGAAATGTCTTATACTGAAATGAATTTAGATTATTTAAAATTCAATTTAGAAAAAGATACAAAACCAGCAAAATTAGAGAAAGTATATATTGTAGATCAAAAGGAGTCTTATAAACCAGGAGACGAATTAAAAGTAAACTTAAAGTTTAACCAAAATGTAAGTATAATGGGAGATAGAATTATAACAGTTAAACTTGGTAATAAAGAAGTAGAATTTAATATGATAGGTTATAATAGTGCTAATGAGGCTACTTTCGTAGGTGCTATACCAAGTGATATTGAAGTTGGAAATTATACTTTAATTGTAAAACCTAATCAAAGCATGGAAATAATAAATGTACTTAATAAGATAACAACAATAAATCAAGAGGTAGAAATATCACCAAGTATAGATATTAAAAAATAAATTTAAATTAGAAGTATTAAAGGGGCTGTCTTAAATTATAGACTGGCCCTTTTTTTGAAGCTTAGTAGAGAAATAATACAACTTAGTCTTAAACGTTTGTATTAGTAATAAATAAGGCATATACTATTTGTAAATAAAAGAGATTATAAAGGTGATTTTATTAGAAAATGAAGAAAGATTAATTCGTTATTATTATTAGCGATAGTAATAGTTTTTCTTCAATACATATTATACAATTATGATAAAGTACTTAAAATACCTGTATTTATAAGAACGACTATTCATTATATAAGTTTACTAGGGATATTTATAGCAAGCTCAAAAATATTTAATTGGTTTGACTTGTCTAATATGAACAATATTTTAACCTTTAGTTCAATATTTACAATAATTTATATTTGTATTTTATATCTATAGGAATTTACTATAAAGTTACAGGAGAAAGATTTAACGATAAATTAATATAAAAGTAATAAATGATATATGCGATAAACAAAATAGGAGGGATTAGAGTGAATATAATAGAAACGAAAAACTTAACTAAAAGTTATGGGAAAAATAGAGGTATACAAATATTAATATTTCAGTTAAAGAAGGTGAAATATTTGGTTTTATAGGTCCTAATGGTGCAGGGAAATCAACCACTATAAAAACTTTATTAAATTTCATATATCCAAGTAGTGGAAATGCTAGTATTCTTAATATGGATATAGTTAAAGATAGTGATAAAATAAAAGAGTATATAGGATACGTTCCTAGTGAAGTTAGATATTATGATGATATTAAAGTTAAAGATATGATTGAATATTCACAAAGTTTTTATCCTAATATAAACAAGAAAGATACAGATAAAATTTGCAATGAATTAGAATTAGATATGAATAAAAAAATGAGAGAATTAAGCTTAGGAAATAAAAAGAAAGTATCTATTGCTCAAGCTTTAATTCATAATCCAAAACTTTTAATACTAGATGAACCAACAAATGGTCTAGATCCATTAATGCAAAAAAGGCTTTTTAACTTGTTAATGAAGGAAAAAGAAAAGGGAAATACCGTGTTTTTATCATCTCATAATTTAGTAGAAGTTCAAAATTTATGTGATAGAGTTGCTGTAATAAAGGATGGATATATTGTAGATATACTTGAAATAGAAAAAGCTACAAATAAACTTAAACTAAAAGTAACTTTAAAGAGTGAAGAGATTAAAGAATGTGATATATTAAAATTATCAGACAAGATTTTAAACAAAGAAAACAATCTATATACATTTATATATTCAAAAGAAATAGATACACTTGTAAAAGAAATTAGCAGATATAAAGTAGAGGAATTATTAATAGAAAAAGAAAATCTTGAAGATGTATTTTTAAATTATTATGAAAATGAGGAGATGTAGAGGAGTATGAATATATTTAAATTTGAATTTAAACGACTATTAAAATCATGCATTATCTGGTCGATTGTTTGTAGTGGTCTAATTATATTATTTATGTCGATTTTTCCTAGCATGGAAAGTAGTGGTATGAAAGAACTTGTAATTGATAAAATGAGTGCGCTTCCAATGGATTTATTAAAGGCACTAAATATTGAGGCAACTGATTTTACAAATATATTTGATTATTTAAGCTATGCAATTCAATATATTGCAATGGCAAGTGCTATATATGGTGCTATTTTAGGTGTTAACGCTCTTATAAGAGAAGAAAGTGAAGGTACTATTGAGTTTTTATATTCAAAACCTATAAAAAGAAGTAAAATAATTAGATATAAGTTATGTTCAATAGTAGCTATATATTTTATATATATTATTATTACATGCATCCTTACTATAGGAGTTTCGTATATTGTAAAGCCTGATAATATTAATGGTATAGATTTAATTATTAATATTAAATTATTATTTAGCTCAATATTACTGCTTGGGTATATATTTATGGCAGTAGGTTTATTAATATCATCATTAATAAAGTCTGATAAAAGTTCAATATCTATTGCTATTTCAATATTCTTTATTACTTATTTTTTAGGAATGGTAGGGAGACTAAAGGATAGTTTTGAATGGTTTAAGTATTTATCACCATTTGATTATTATGTACCAAGTGATATTTTAAAAAATGGATTTGATACTACTTTTGTTATAATCGGAATTTTTATAATAATGGTATCTATAGCACTAAGTTATATTGTTTACAGTAAAAAAGATATGAAAATATAGAAATATTTTAGATCAAATAATATAAAAAATCATCCTAATATATTATATATTAGGATGATATTTTATATTATTTGATATTTTCTAGACTTTTTAAATCTAATAATTTGATTTTACCTCGAGATATTTCTAACAAATTGTCTTTTTCAAACTTTTTTAGTATACGAGAAACAGCTTCTCTAGCAGAACCTAAATTATTAGCTATATTTTCATGAGTTGCATAAATTACATCCGAATTAGTAAGATTATGTTCAACTATTAAAAAATTAGCAACTCTATTTTCTAAACTAAAAAATATAGTTTTTTCAATTAAAGATAGGGTTTCTGAAAGTTTATCTTGAGTTAAATTAAGTAAAAAGCTTAATACATAATTATTGGTTTCAGATAGTTTTTTTATAAAAGTACTATCTATAACAATTGCCAAGGAATCTAATTCTGCCTCAAGATTTATATCATAAGTTATATTTTTAAAAACACATGAAGCAGATAATACACACACATCTCTATCTAATAGTTTAAATAAAGTTATCTCTCTACCTGATTGAGAAGATATAAATATTCTAAATTGGCCATAAATGTTTATTAATATACCTGTACATGAAGAATTCTTACCATAAATAAGTTCTCCTTTTTTATACTTAACTATTGTACTTTTATCAATTAATTTTTTAATTTCATCTGAATTTAATTTATCAAAGAATGGTAAATTTTCTTGCAAGAGATATTTTTTATCTATATCAGCCATAATATTTCCTCCTTTAGGGTTATAACAAACCAAAATACTAACTAGCAATTATTAATCCAATATTGAATGAAAAATTGTATTACTATAAATAATATACCATTTATAAGTAATACACTAAAGTATATATTAAATGAAGTTGAATTATTTGGAAATATAAATAGTATTATATTTATATAATATATGAAAAAATATAATATTTTATATAAATAATATGGGGTATAAATAAGAATATAGAAATTTAATAAGTGTAGAAGCTTATATAGTTAGTAGAAAATATAAAAAAGTTATATATAATGTCAAAATATTACATATAACTTTTTTTATATAATTATGCAGCTTTATCTATACTATTTTGATTTTTATTAATCATATAGTTATAAACTGGGATACCGATAAGCGTTATTAAAACTCCTCCTAAAGACATCATAGTACTTTTAATTCCAGCAAGGAATAATTGGTCTATGACTACAAATAATCCACTTGCTATTGCAATTGCAGGAATTACTGGGTATAGTGGAACTTTATATGGTCTATGTAAATTAGGATGAGTTTTTCTAAGTTTTATTACACCTATAAATGTTAATACATAAAATGACCATATAGCGAACATAGATAAATCACTTAGTAAGTTAAATTGTCCGGATAATGCATATAATGCAGCAAGTGAAGCCATAACCATTGTTGAGTTAGCTGGAACATCATATTTATTTAATTTACCTAAAAATGCTGGTAAAGTTTTTTGTTGAGATAATGTATAAGCGATTCTTGGACCAGTTAATAAATATCCATTAATACATCCAAATACAGATATTAATATACCCATAGTTATCAATTTACCACCCATTTTACCAAATATCACTTCTGCAACAGCAGCAGCAGGTGATGCAAAGTTAGCAAGTTCGTTTGCTGGTAATACCCAAAGATAAGCTAAGTTTATAACTAAGTAAACTGCCATAACTAATGTTAATCCGCCTATTATAGCTTTTGGTAAGTCTTTTCCTGGATCTTTCATTTCTCCAGCTATAGCTCCAACATTTATCCAACCATCATAAGCGAATAATATTGCTACTAATAATTGTCCTATTATACTTGTTGGCTTAAGATTTTCTGCAACGAGGGGAGTCATTATTGGATTATTTCCTCCACCTTTTATAAAACCGAATATCATTATTAGTATAAGAGGTATTAATTTACAAACTGTTGAAATAGTTTGAATAGATCCACTTGTCTTAGAACCTAAAGTATTTAGTCCTCCTACTAATAAAATTACTCCTACAGTCATTGGAATTACTAAATTTTGATTTCCAAGCAAAATAGCAGATTGTTGCCCGAACATAACTGATATGGCAGCTATTGTTGCTGGGAAAAATAATACAGATTGCATCCAACCTGTTAAAAATCCTAATTTTTTACCATATATTTCTTCTATATATACCATCATTCCACCTGTTTTAGGTATTGCAGCTGAAATTTCTGCAGCAGTAAGCCCTGCAGTTATTGTCATAACTCCGGCCAATATCCATGCTATAATACCAAGACCTGGTGCTCCACCAGTTAATTCATATACTGCTTGTGGCTTAAAAAATACACCACCACCGATAACCATACCAACAACTGTTGATAGTGCAGCAGCAAATCCAAGATTTTTTTGAAGGTTTTTATTTCCCATAGTTTTGAATCCTTTCTTATTAAGTTTTACTAAAATTATTTTTGGCGCAAGAACCATTATAACTTTTTTTAAAATTAATACAACATTTTATTTTAAAATAAATTAATTTTTCGACAAAAATTTCGAATGATTGCTATTAAAATTATTAATGGTTAAAAATGTAAACAATATAAAATTATAACATAAATAAAATTTTAGTAAATAATTTATTTAAATAACTAATTTAAAATTAATCTTGTATCTTATATATTAAATAATTAAGTAAATATAGAAATTAACTAATTTATATAATAAAATAAAGAAAAGTAATTAAATAATACTTAAATTCATAACATTAAAATTTATATACAAAACTATAAATATTATTTAATTTATAAATAAAGAATATGAGGTGAAAAATGAATAAAACAATAGGGGTGCTAGCTCATGTAGATGCAGGAAAAACAACCTTTTGCGAGCAAGTATTATACCATACTAATAGTATTAGAAGTAGAGGAAGAGTTGATTCTAAAAATACATTTTTAGATAACCATAATATAGAAAGACAAAGAGGAATTACAATATTTTCAGAACAAGGAGTTTTTAAATATAATAACTCAAAGTACTTTATTATAGATACACCTGGACATATAGATTTTTCTCCAGATATGGAAAGATCTATATGTATAATGGATTATGCAGTAGTGATAATAAGTGCTGTTGAAAAAATTCAATCACATACTAAAACAGTATTTAGATTATTAAAAAAGTATAAAATACCTACAATATTTTTTGTAAACAAAGTAGACAGAGAAGGTGCAAATGTAGATGAAGTAATAAATGATATACAAAATAGCTTAACAACCGATGTAATAGATATAAATGAAAACTTTATATTAAATAAGAATAAAGCTGATATAAATAAAGAACTTATAGAATTTATAGCAGAAAGAGATGATAATCTTTTTGAAAGGTATTTATATGATAGCTATGAGCCTGATTTATGGTTAGAGAATTTCAAAGAAATGATAAAAAATAATAAAATTTACCCACTGCTAAAAGGATCAGCACTCAATGATATAGGTATATTAGAATTTATAGAAAAACTGGATTTTTTAACATATACATCATACAAATATAACGATAAATTTATAGGCAAAGTATATAAGGTAAAACATGATGAAAATAAAAATAGAGTGACTTATATAAAAGCCTTACAAGGTAATCTACAAGTTAAGAATGAAGTCTCGTATAAAAACAAAGAAGAAATAATAAATGAAAAAATAAATACTATAAGAATTTATAATTCAAATAAATTTGATGTAGTAAATGAAGTAAGTGCTGGAGAGATTTTTACAGTATCAGGACTTACAAATATAAATTCAGGGGATTACCTAGTAGAATCAAATACTGATATAAAATATATAAACAACTTATATAATAATCAAAATAAATTTGAAATAACGCCTGCACTAAAATCAAAGGTTATATTTGACAGCTCTTTAAATATAAAAGATGTATTAAATGCTCTTGCTTTATTAAACCTAGAGGAGCCTGCTTTAAATGTATTATGGGATGAACAACTTAAAGAAATACATCTACATGTAATGGGGAAAATTCAATTAGAGATATTAAAAGAAATAGTTAGGGATAGATTTAATATAGAAGTTGAATTTGGACCATGTGAAATTTTATATAAAGAAACTATAAAAGATAAATCAATAGGGTGTGGTCATTTTGAGCCATTAGGGCATTATGCAGAAGTGCATTTATTAATAGAGCCAGGACCTAGAAATTCTAAAATAATTTTTGAAAGTAAAGCTCATGTTGATGACATAAGCATAGGGCATCAAAATCTTATAAAAACTCACATATTTGAAAAAGAGCATAGGGGAATACTTGCAGGATATAATCTTACAGATTTAAAAATAACACTTATTACAGGTAGAGCTCATAATAAACATACTAGCGGTGGTGACTTTAGGCAAGCAACGCTTAGAGCTTTAAGACAAGGATTAGAATGTGGTGAAAATATTATCCTTGAACCATATTATAAATTTAAAATAGAAGTAGATTTAAACTATATTGGACGGGTACTGTCAGATATATCCAAAATGAATGGGCAATTTGAACCACCTGTCATATCTAATAATGTGGCAATAGTAGAAGGAAGGGGACCTGTTGCAACATTTATGGATTACAGCTTAGAACTTATAACTTTTAGCAAAGGTAGTGGAAGTATCAGTTTTATATATGATGGGTATGATGTCTGCCATAATAGTGAAGAAGTAATAGAAAGAAAAAACTATGATAAAGATGCAGATAGTGAGTATACTTCAAATTCAATATTTTGTTCAAAAGGTCAAGCATATATTATACAGGGCAGTGATGTTAAAGAAAATATGCATTGTTTAAAATAAAAAGCTACTAAAATTAGTAGCTTTTTATTTAATTTAATTTATACTATATAATAGATTTAGTCTAGTATATTATATAGTATAGTATTAGCTATTGATAATAGTATAGAAGCACCTATTGCACTTATAAAACCATATAAATTAACTCCAGGAACTATCGTAAATGCTAATTTTAAAACAACTGCATTTATAACCAAAGAGAATAATCCTAAAGTTAAAAAAGTTATAGGAAGTGAGAAAAATTGTATTAATGGCTTGACTGTTAGGTTAAGTAATCCAAATATTAATGTTAATATTAATAATGATTTAATAGAACTTATATACATACTATCCATTAAGTGTGACACTAAGTATAAAGATATAGCATTGACTACAATAAATAATGATATTTTCTTCATTTTTTAATCTCCTTTAAATTGTAATATAATTTTATTATATAGCTATAAAAGTATATTTTATACTAAGGTGAAAAATTATACAAAATAAAAATAAATATCCCTAATTAATAAAAAATGTAGATACTATATAGCATCTACATTTTTTATTAATTAAACTTATGAACATTAATAGCAGATGGACCTTTGTCAGCTTGAACTATGTCAAATGTAACAAGCTGACCTTGATGTAAATCTTTATTATGCCCATCTTCTTTTATATGAGAATAATGAACAAAAACATCTTCACCATCATCTGATGATATAAAACCATATCCTCTTTCCAAGTCAAACCATTTAACTGTTCCGTTATAATTAGCCATAAAATAAGGCTCCTTTCAAATCTATATTAAAAATATTAATGTATTTTCTATCATAGTATTTGTATATATGCAAAGATTAATAATAGTAAAATTATGAGAATATATTATATTTATAACTAAAATAATAAGCAGGTGTTTTAAGTGTATATAGAATTTATAGATTGTGTAAATAATTACATAAAAAATAATAAAGATTTCACTATAGCTATAGATGAAAATGGTAAGCTTGACAATCCAAAATATGGGTATATAATAAGTATAACTCCTTTAATAAATATAGGTATGGATACGAATCAAATAATTGAATATGTTTTTTTTAATAGATGTATAAAGATAAATGGTAGAAATCATAAACTATATATAGGAGGATGGTTTGATAAAGGAAAGCTAAATATAGACATATCAGTAATTAGTAAATCTAAAAATGATGCTATTTAAATAGGAAATTATTGTAACCAAAAGGCAATATATGATTTGGGTAAAAAAGAAATTATAAATATAAAAAATTAATGAGGTGATATTATGAAAATATATACAAAAACAGGGGATAAAGGACAAACATCATTATATGATGGAAGTAGGGTAGATAAAGATAGCATAAGGGTAGAATCTTATGGTACTTTAGATGAATTAAACTCATACATAGGGCTTTGTATAAATCATGCAAGACAAAAAGATAAAAAGGTCTTATTTGAAATACAAAAAGAACTATTTTCTGTTTCAGCTGAACTAGCTACTCAAAATAAAAATAAATTAAAAAAATTAGTGTCAGAAGAAGATATAAAGACATTAGAAAATATAATAGATGAATATACAAACAAGACAGAAGATATAAATGCATTTATAATACCAGGAACAAGTTTAGTTTCAGCAAATCTACATGTTGCAAGAACTATATGCAGAAGAGCAGAAAGAAGAATAATAACTCTTAGCAAAGTAGAAGAAATAAATCCACTTTTAATAAAATATGTAAACAGATTATCTGATACTTTATATGCTATAGCAAGATATAATGAAGAAAAATTGATTCCTATGGAATTTTAGAAATAAAAATTTATCAATAAACTTAAAAATACCATTTACAATTGTAAATGGTGTTTTTTATAAAATAATAAGAGGAATATATCAATATCTATATTTTATTATATTAAAAAAGATAAAATATATTACAAATATAAATTTTTGAAAAATAAAAAATATGTTAAAATATGTTATATATTATAAAAATATAGTTAAGGGGGAAATTTAGAATGGGAAACAAAAAGAATGAGTTAATAGATCCATTATTAAAAAGCGGAAAAATATTTAAACTTAAATGTGAAAAATGTAAATCTATATCTGTACAAATAAGTAAAGAAGAAAAGCCAGATTCTACATGTTTTGAATGTGGAGGTAAATGTGTAGTGCTATAGGGGTATAACAAATTAATTGTTTAAAATTAAAATAATAAGAAAGCACTTAATTCTTGATAAATAATTCAAGAAATTAAGTGCTTTTATATATTTAAATTAAGTTGAACATAAACTTTATAGTGATACACAAGATATTCTTACTATAGCTGAAAATGGAATAGTTATATTTCTTAAATTAAGACCTTGACCATTACAACTTAAAATATATCCATTAAAGCCATTAGCCGTTATTGATTTAGGTATAAACATGAATCTTATTGTATTGTTATTTTTTCTAGCTTCAACTTTTAAAATTTGATAACATTTACATTGGTCAAATATGCTAGTAGTATCTGCTACAAGACCTTGTTGAGTAGTTAAATTTAATTGAGTGTCACTGACATTTTCAAATGCGCCAAATCCGTAGTTTTCAGCAACGCTGTTATTCCATTGAGAGTTATCTGGTTGTGTATTGTTATTGTTGTTATTCCATTGAGAGTTATCTGGTTGTGTACTGTTATTGTTGTTATTCCATTGAGAGTTATCTGGTTGTGTATTGTTATTGTTGTTATCCCATTGAGAATTACCTGGTTGTGTATTGTTATAGTTGTTATTCCATTGAGAATTATTCGGTTGTGTATTGTTATTATTCCAATTTCCGTTATTATCATCTAAATCATTATCATCATCTAAGTCGTCCCCAAACATTCTGTCTATATATACTTTGTCAGATACAGGTGGTGCGAATTGAGATGCATCCGATATATATTTTTCAAAAAAGTTTTTGCTAGTATGTCCAGATAATATTAATAGATTAAGATAAGAATTCATCCATCTATAATAATTTTCAAAGTAGTAATACCAGTAGTCTTTATTCATATTTTCCCTCTCCAGTTAGTGTTATAATTTAGTGTCATTTTATAATGACTACGTTAACATAATATGAATAAATAAATTTTATGTTACTATGTTATTATTATATTTTTAATATATATAAAATTAAAATGTTTATATAATGTTATAATAAAAATAAAAGAGATATGTTTATTAAAACTCTGAAGTAAGAATGTAAAAAATGTAAATAAATATATTTACAATTATTTTAAAATAAACTATAATTAAGACATAATTAATCGGTTAGAGAGGAGTGATATATATGAAAAATTTATTTAGAATATTCAATAAATCTAATATATGTTGCTCTAACTCAAAATATAAAACTATATAATTATATAGTTTTATATTTTCATAAAAATACCCTGGAGCACTAGAAGTGTTTCAGGGTATTTTTATGCTATAAATAACCGAAATAAGGAGGTGTAAAAATGAATACTAGAGTAGGTATATTTTATATAAGATTAAGAGGATAGCGCACGGATTGTGGCTAAATTAGAAAAATAAAATTTATACAATATATAAACGTATAAAAATAGTCATAATCCCGTGCTATTTATAAATTAAATAGTAAATAAAAGGAGATTATGTATATGAAAGTAAAAGGAATATTAGTAGGGGTTAATATAAATAATAAAAATAATTTTGATGAATCAATGATTGAACTTGAAAATTTAGCTTTAGCATGTGATATAGAATCGGTAGGATCAATTGTTCAAAATTCAAAACAAGTTAATCCAACCTATTATATAGGAAGTGGAAAGATTGACGAATTATCAAATATAATAGAAAGTTTAGAAGCTGAAGTAGTAATATTTAATAATGAATTGTCTTCATCTCAATTAAGAAATATTGAGTCAAAATTAAAGTGTCAAGTTTTAGATAGAACATCTTTAATACTAGATATTTTTGCACAAAGAGCAAAAACTAGAGAAGCTAAACTACAAGTAGAAGTAGCAAGACTTAAGTATTTACTACCAAGACTAATTGGAGCAAATGAAAATTTAGGTCGTCAAAGTGGAGGGGTAGGAACTAAAAATAAAGGAGTAGGGGAAACTAAATTAGAGCTTGACCGCAGAAAAATTGAGGATAAAATAGCAGTTTTGAATAAAGAGCTTGAAACTTTAAAGCATCAAAGAAATACACAGAGAAATAAAAGAAATAAATCTAATATACCAAGTATAGCATTAGTAGGATATACCAATGCAGGGAAGTCATCAGTCATGAATGAATTAATAAATAGATTTAAAGATAATGATGATAAAAAAGTTTTTGAAAAAGACATGTTATTTGCAACGCTAGAAACTTATGTAAGAAATATAAAACTTCCTGATAATAAGGAGTTTTTATTGTCAGACACAGTTGGATTTGTAAGTGATTTACCTCATGATTTAGTTAAGGCATTTAGATCTACACTAGAAGAAGCTTGTGAGGCTGATCTATTAATTCATGTAATTGATATTTCTAACCCTAATTATGAAAGCCATATTGATGTTACTAATGAAACATTAAAGCAAATAGGTGCAGAGCATATACCTGTAATCTATGCTTACAATAAAGTAGATTTAATGAAATTATTTATACCTTCTGATAGAGGTATATATATATCAGCTAAATCTGGTATAGGAATAGAAGAATTGATAGAGAGTATATGCAAAAAAGTATTTAGAGATTATATAACGTGTAAGGTATTAATCCCTTATAATGAGGGGGAAATAGTAGCTTACTTAAATGAAAATGCGAGTATAATCAATACAAATTATACAGATGAGGGAACTATATTAAATATTGAATGTAGTAAGCAAGACTATGATAGATATAAAAACTATCTAATATTAAATTAAATATATAATGAAATAAATTACTTATAAATATTATTGAAATTTATTTAAATTTTAAAAAGGTACTAAAATAACTTTATATTTTAGTACCTTTTTTCTGAGTTGGGTTGTAATAATAAAAGTATATATACATATTACAGTTTAATTACGTTGTTATTTATAATATATAGTGATTTTTAGAATACATCAATAATAGATTATAAAAACAAGGTCAAAATAAAAGTAAATATAAAAGTGAAATTTCGAAAGTTATAATGACACCCTAAATTTACAATGCCTTGTATATTGAAATAATTCTAAAAATATTTACGTTTAAAAATAATTGACAAAATACATATTAAAAGTTATTATGTTAATATGTTAATGCAATTAAACTATTACGAAAAGGCGGGTAAGTATAAAGATGAAAAATAATATTAATTTAATAGGTCAATTTAGAACTGATTGGATAAGATATAGCGATTACGAAATAAAAAGTGATGAAAATGGATCAGATTACATAGTTCCAAAAGAAAATTCAATATTTACCATTTATAATCCATTTAATAAGTCAAATGATTTGATTTTTGATTTAATAAAAATTGGAGACAATGCATTAGATAAAGAAATTGATAAAGATGTCATAAATGATATGATATTAAATTTTGTAAAAGAGTATGGATTATTAGGAATAATAACATCTAGCGTTTATAATAGAAATATTATAGGAGAATCAAAAGTATTACTTACAGATAATAATCATTTAAAAACTAATGAAAAAATAATGGATGAAGATAAGTACCTTAGCTTATTTACACCTTTTGCAAATGAAGATGAAGTTTATTTAAGAAAATCAGGAAAGCATATGACATTATTTAAAGCAGAAGACTCACCTAAATTTTATGGTAAAAGACCACTTGTATTAGATTTAGTATTTTCTAGATTTTACTGTGAAAAAATAGAATGGATAATAGATTTTGCTAAAACTATTGCAACCCATATAAATCAAATATTAATTTATAAAAATATAAACTTGACAGAAAGTGTAACAATAATGGCTGGTAAATTTAAAGCTGAGAAAATTGGAATGACAATTGGTGTTTTAGATAATCCGTATATAGAATGGGATTTTGACTCTTTAAAAACAGCGATAGAAATAATTTACTCATTTGCAGTTACAGATAAAAATAATACAATAAAGCGTTGTGAACATTGTAAGAATGTATTTATAGCAAAAAGTGAAAAAGAAAAGTACTGTAGCCCGTCGTGTAGAAATTGTTATAACGTAACTAAAAGTAGAAATAAGAAAAAGAACATAAATGAAAGTATAAATAATGAGGAGAATGAAAAGATGAAAGAAAATAGAAAGAGTAGAAAAGAAGCTATCCTTGAATATAAAGAACGTAGTATATCAGGGGGAGTGTATAAAATAACTAATTTAGTTAATGAAAAATATCTTTTAGTAAATGATATAGATTTAAAAAGTGCTGAGAATAGATTTAATTTTTTTAAGAAAACAGGTTCTGGAACACATATGAAAGTGGAAAAGGATGTAAAAGAATTTGGTGCAGATAAATTTACTTTTGAAATCTTAGAAGAAATAGATATGAAAGAGGGACAAAGTACGAAAGAGTTTAAAGAGGACTTAAAAATGTTAGAAGAAATATGGAAGGAAAAATTTGATCCAGAAAAATCTTATTAAAAAAATATATAATTAAAGAATAACAATGTATATTGAAGTATGTATTAATATATGAAATAATATACCAAGGGGTGATATTATGACTAAAGAATACTATTGTCCAAACTGCAGAAAAAAACTACAAACTATAGATGGTTGAGGAAGTACAAGTTATTTTTGCATGGAATGCAATACATTAATTTCTAGAAAGAAAATATTAACTAAAGAACAATTAAATGAAAATAAAAGTAATGAAAAATAATATAAAAGAGTATCAATTTTAAAGATACTCTTTTATATTATCTAAAAATATTTATTCTAGCCGTTAACATATATTTTTATATTAATAATTAATGGGTATATTACTATATTATAAGATATTTAATAAAATGTGGAGGCTATTATGAAAGAAGACGATAGAATATGTGGATGCTTTAATGTAACTGTAAAAGATATAAAAGATGCCAAATTAAAGGGATGCATGAGTGTAGACGACGTAAGAAGAGAAACTAAATTTGGAGAAGCTTGTGGTAGATGTAAAAGTAAAGCAGAATTAACAGTATTAAAAGTACTCTTAAACAGATTATATATAAAATAATTAATAAAGTATAAAAGTTACTTAAAGTTAAAATTTAATTTTTATTGTAGGCAAATTCGACATAAAGTATTAAAATAGGAATATAGGATAATATAGGATTAAAGGAGAATATAATGCAAATTCATTTTTTAAGCAAAGAAAAAATATCTGTACAACCTACAAAACTTGTAGAAATATTAATTCAAAGTAATGGATATACAAACTTTCATGAAAATATAGTAAAAAATAACATAGAATACAGTGATCAAAAAACACATGAGATATCGAATGGTGGATTTATAGATTTTAATCAACATTTATATGAAAATATAAATGAAATGAATTCTATAAGTACAGGAATATATCTAGAAAAATCTTTAATAACATTTAGAATTTTCATATGGGGAGCAAAAGGAGAAGGATTTGAGATATTCAAACATGTATTACGTGGAGAAGAGATAAATAATTTAAAAACAATTGAAGATTTAAAAGAATATATATATATCCATATAAATGAATTAGAACAAGGAATAATAAAAACTTATGGTGAAGATACTAATAAAGCTTTTGAGCAATTTGGCTTAGCGATAGAAAGTAGAAAATTACCACTTCAAAGTATACTTCAATATTTAAGTATAGAAAATAACATAAAAGATTTTAAATAGGAAAAAGGAAATAGTTAAAGCTATTTCCTTTTTTATTGTACCCACTATTGCTTCATAACACATATTATATAGTAAATAGAAAGTAATATAAGGGAGGGATAACAATGGATAATAACTATAGACCTTGCATAAATAATCCACTGTATATATATAGACAAAGCATAAGTAAAGAAAGTGAGTTTTTTAAATATAATATAAGCTATCCTATTTTAATACCATTTGCAACTTATTTTAATACATCATTTTATAATATTGAAATTATTAATAGAATAAATCAAACTATATATAATGATATTATGAAATATAAAAATGAGATAAAGAGACAATCTAAGGAATACGAAAAAGAGTATATAAATGTACTGTCAAAATCTAAAGAAGAGTATATTAAATATCAATATGAATTAATTGTAGATTATAAAGTAACATATAATAGAAATCATACAATAAGTATCCCCATACAAAAGTATGAGTTTACTGGAGGAGCTCATGGTATGACTTATTTAGATTCTTATAACTATGACTTAAGAGATGGTAAACGACTAAAATTATCAGACATGTTTAAAAAAGGTATAGACTATAAAAAAATAGTAGATACCTTTATAAAAGAAAATATAAATAAAAATAAAGAACTATATTTTCAGGATGAAGGTAAATTCACTGGAATTAGTGATAATCAACAGTTTTATATAGAAAATGACGGACTAGTAGTATATTTTAGTTTATATGAGATAGCTCCATACTATGTAGGAATACCGAAATTTAAATTAACATTTAATGAGTTTGGTAAATATTTTAATAACAAATATATCTGCAAAAGCTAAGATAAAACTATGATATAATAACATTTAGATAATAAATTGCAAGGAGACATTCTATGAGCTACAAATTTGAAGCAACAATACAAAAACATGATGGAAAAGATGCTACTTATATAGAGATACCTTTTGATGTAGAAAAAGAATTTAAGGCTAAAAGAGTAAAAGTAAAAGCTAAATTTGATGGATTTGAATATAGAGGGTCTATTGTAAAGATGGGACTTCCATGTTATATGATAGGTTTAACTAAGGAAGTAAGAAAAAATATAGGCAAAGAAGCAGGAGATACTATATTTGTTGAAATAGAAAAAGATGAAGAGATTAGAGAAATAGACTTACCAAATGACTTTAAAGATGGACTTGAAAAAAATGAAAAAGCACTTGAATTTTATAATTCGTTATCATATTCTTGTAAATGTAAGTATTTACAATTGATAAGTAGTGCTAAAAAAACTGAAACTAGAGAAAAAAGAATACATGAAGCTGTTATAAAATTAGAAGAAAAAATAAAGATAAAATAAGTGATATAAAAAGAGTATGTTTTGGAAAAACATACTCTTTTTATACAATTTTTTTATTTATAAAATTTCAATTGTCAACTTTAGATAAGATTATGCATATTTATACATTAGAACATATATTCAAAGAATTGAGGGATATGTATGACTAAAAAAAGTAGTAAAAATAATGCTAATAATAAATTAAAACAAAATAAAAAAACAAATTTTAAAGGTAAAAATTCGACTAAAAAATCTAACAGCGACTTAACTGAACAGTTAAAGAAAAAATTATTAGAAAAATTACTAGAAAAAATTTAAGTGAAATTATGACTTATATTTAAAATAAATAGTAATAAAAAATAGAGCATATAATGTATGTTCTATTTTTATTACTATTTACTAAAAAAAATATTATAATAATATTATATAAAAAATAAAAGGAGAATAAATATGTATAAATGTTGTATATTCGATTTAGATGGGACATTAGTTGATTCAATTAAAGCAATTTCATACACTACAAATCTTACGCTTAAAAAATATAATTTAGGACCAATAGATGAAGACAGATACAAACATCTAGTTGGTGATGGATATAAAGTATTAATTGAAAGAGCATTAAAGGAATGTGGAGACACTAAGTTAGTAAATTATGAAGATGCATTGATTACTTATATGAAATATTTTGAAGTTCATTGTCTACATGAAGTTAAGGCTTATGATGGAATTAAAGATATGTTAAATTACATAAAAGAAAATAATCTTAAAATAGCAGTACTTTCTAATAAACCTCACGAAAGAACTATTGAAAATGTAGAGAAAATATTTGGTGAAGAATACTTTGATATAGTAGCTGGAGAACAAGAAGGGATTAGGAGAAAGCCTGATAAAGAAGGAGTTATAAAGATTCTTGATAACCTAGGTATAAATAGAAGTGAATGCCTATACATTGGTGATACAGATACAGATATGAAAACAGGAATAAGAGCAGGCGTTGATACTATAGGAGTAACTTGGGGATTTAGAGATAGAGAAGAGTTAGAGGAATTTAATCCAAAGTACATAGTTAACCATCCAAGTGAAATTGCTAGTATTATAAAACTTTAGATATAATAAAAAGTACTTATCTTTTAGAAGAAAGTACTTTTTTATTTGCTAACTATTTGAAATTTCTTCGGGAATTGATTAATTATACTATCATAAAGTATATCAGCAAAATTGATTATATGTTCTTTACCTTTATCATAGCTTTCAATTTCACCTTTCCAATCCCTATTCAATCTAGATAGAGCTTGGTTTGTAATAAACTGTAAAAGTTTATGCAATATACCTTTTAAAGCTTGATTTGAATAATTCGGATTAGCAAAACTTAAAAAATTAGCTTATAATAGTAAATTATTTTACTTAATTGAAAATGATTATTATTTACAATTAATAAAAAATAAGTTATTATTATATTAAATTAAAAAATAAAACAATATAGCATAAAGTTATGCTAAAAGAGTATAAATGGAGGTAGTAAAATGGAAAATATTGTTTTTGCCTTTGTGTTGACTATTATTGCAGGGTTATCTACAGGAATAGGAAGTTGTATTGCATTTTTCTCAAAAAAACAAATACTAAGTTTTTATCAATTAGCCTAGGTTTTTCAGCTGGTGTAATGATTTATGTATCTATGATAGAAATATTTGCAAAAGCAAAGGATTCTCTTATTGTTCCTTTTGGAGATAAGTTGGGAACAGGTATAACTATTTTAGGTTTTTTTGGAGGAATTCTTTTAATTGCTTTAATAGATAAATTAATCCCAAAAGAGAGCAATCCTCATGAAATAAAAAATATTTCGCAGGTAGAAAATTTAACTATATCAGAAAACAGGTTAATGAGAACCGGTATTTTTACAGCTATTGCAATAGGAATTCATAACTTTCCAGAAGGGTTAGCTACATTTATATCTGCATTACAAGATCCAACGATAGCTATTCCTATTGTTGTAGCTATTGCAATACATAATATCCCAGAAGGAATTTCTGTATCTGTACCTATTTATTATGCAACAGGAGATAAGAAAAAAGCATTTATGTATTCTTTCGTCTCAGGTCTTGCTGAACCTATTGGAGCATTAGTTGGATATTTATTATTAATGCCTATTATGAATGATATCGTATTTGGAATATTGTTTGCAGGTGTTGCAGGTATTATGGTATTTATATCTTTAGACGAGTTGTTACCATTATCTAGAGAGTATGGAGAAGATCATCTTTCTATTTATGGATTGGTAGCTGGTATGGCTGTTATGGCAGTAAGTTTATTACTATTTATGTAATAGTTTATAAAAACTTTTATCTGTTTTGTAAAGTATTTATTTAAGCTACCAGTTATAGTATTTATCTTATCAAAATTAGTTTAATTTCTAATTTTAATGAAAGTAGAAAAATACTGTGATATAATTTTATGAGAAGTGATAATTTATATCATATGAAAATTATTATACAAAGGAGGATAAGATGGATAATATAAATAAATTTCAAAGTTTTATAATTTTGATAATGGTCGCAATAGGTATTATACTAGGTCAAATTAATATATTCCAAAGATACGCAGAGTATTTAATAATGCCTGCATTAATGATAATGCTATTTTTGGTTTTCATACAAATACCATTAAAAGAAGTAGGAAAATCTTTTAAGAACGTTAAATTTACAATAACATCTGTAGTTATGAATTTTATTTGGACTCCAATTATTGTATTTATTTTAGGTAGGTTATTTTTAAACAATCAACCAGAAACTTTAATAGGATTTGTTATGCTTATGGTAACTCCATGCACTGATTGGTATTTAATATTTACAGGTATTTCAAAAGGTAATGTTGCCTTAGGATCATCTGTTTTACCGCTTAATTTAATACTTCAATTGGTGTTATTGCCACTTTATATTTTTATAATAGGAGGAACTAGTGTAAGTATAAATATTGTAAGTTTAGCTAAAGGAGTTATATATAGCTTATTAGTACCACTTACATTAGCTATTATATTTAGGAAGGTTGCTATAAGCAAAATAGGAATTGAAAAATTTGAAGATAAGTTGACTTGCAAAGCTTGTGATTATCAAGGATATTTTTTAAACTTAGCGATAGTAGCAATGTTTACATCACAAGGTAAGGTACTTTTAGAAAATCTTGAAATTTTATTAATACTATTAGTTCCTATATTATTATTTTTCTTAATAAATTTCATAGTAGGAAGATTTGTTGGAAAAATAATAAATTTAAGTTATGAAGATAATGTATCATTAAACTTGACTACACTAGCTAGAAATTCTCCAATAGCGCTTGCAATAGCAGTAGCAACATTTCCTGATAAGCCATTAATATCGTTAGCGCTTATAATTGGACCATTGATAGAACTTCCTATGTTATTTTTAATATCTAAAGTATTACTAAATATAAGAGAAAAAGAACAGGTGGCATAGATTTAAATTTATATAAGTTTTATACAAATAAATCATATAATTTAGAAAAAAGGCTATAGTCTCTATATAGAAACTATGGCCTTTTTTAGTTTATGAAAAGTTTATAGAATTAAAATTATACCTTAGCTTTATTAAATTCTATTTTAGTACTTAAAATAAAACCTAAAAATCCTCCTATTATAGCAGGTACTACCCAGTTGAATCCAAGACTTGAAAAAGGTAGCTTATGAATAAAGTCTATATTTAAACCTAAGTTTAAGCTATCAATAACTGTAAGTAAGCTAGTTAAAAGAGTTGCATAAGCTGCACCTTTGTAAATCTCATCTTTATTCAAAAGATTTTTTAAGAAACTCATTATAACTAGAACCAATGATATTGGATAAATAACTGTAAGTATAGGAATTGAAATAGAAATTATTTTATCAACTCCGAAGTTTGAAACTATTGTACTAAATGCACAGATAAAAACAACGATGTACTCATATTTTAATTTTTTATTAGTAATATATTCAAAGTATTTACCAGTAACAGAAGTTAATCCAATTGATGTAGTAAGACACGCAAAAGCAACAACTACAGCAAGTATTAATGATCCAGTATTTCCTAAAAGCATATTTGAAATATTAACTAATAAAGTTGTTTGTGATATATTTGAATCATATATATTAGAAGCAGTAGCACCTAAGTATGCTAATCCACTATATACTAGTATAAGCCCTGCAGCTGCTAATAAAGCTGCTTTTATAGTAAGTTTTATGCTAGAAGTATTATTGTATCCTTTATCTAAAAATGATGACATTACAAGAGCTACAACTCCACCTATTCCAAGGGCACCCATAGTTTGGTAACCTTGAGTAATTCCATGTGAGAATAAGCTATTATTATTTATATTAGTATTTAAATTTCCAATAGGTGAGACAATTCCTTTTATTATTAAGATAGCTAGAGTGATTAGTAATACAGGTGTTAAAAATTTCCCTATGATGTCCATTACTTTAGTAGGTCTTATAGTTAATAAAAGTGTCAATGTAAAAAATAATACTGAGAAAATAATTGGATTAATAGAGCTAAATAATGGTTGTATACTCATTTCAAAAGTCGTAGCAGCTGTTCTTGGAACAACTAAAATAGGTCCAAGACAAAGCATCATTATAACTTCTAAACTAAATCCAAACTTCTTGCCAGCTTTTTGAACAACTGCTTGGTAAGATCCAGCTTTTGCAACTGATATAATTGAAAGTATTATAATCCCGACATCAGCAAATAAGAAGCCCAAGAAACTGATTAACCATTGACTACCCGAGGTTACTCCTATGTAGGGGGGGAAAATTAAGTTTCCAGCTCCAAATAATAGTGAAAATAATGCAAAACCAACAATAATTATATCTTTAAATTTTTTCATAGTCTTTCCTCTTTTCTTTATTTTTAATATAAAAAAGCCACATAGTATATTCACTATGTGGCTTTTAAAGGCCTAGGATTATAAAAACCACATAGTGTCTATCTATGTGGCAATTTGCATAACAAATTAATTTTAGCCATCATAGATACAAACAATTTAGTTTGTATCTATGATTTATATATTCATCATAAATACAAACTTAACTATAATAGCTAAAATAAAATATATTAAGTTTTGATATATTAGTCAAGTTCATATTTTTTATCATCTTAAAACTCCTTATTTTTTAAATACAGATTTAATTTTTATTTGTTAAAACCTATTATATATAGTAAATATTTAAAATGCAAGACAAATTTTCAAAAAAAGTTAACTTAATTATACTTTTATAGTATGTATATATTAACTATTCACTAATGATCTTAAGGGTTTGAGCATTTCCTTGTACAGGAGATGTTTCTTTTACAGAGCCTTTAAATGTTACTTCAACAATAAAACCTAACTCTAATTCAGAAAAATCAAATGAATTATCCATATCATATTTTTGAATCTTTGTATCTTTAGTTATATTAACGTATGCCTCATCGTAATTTGTATCATCCTCTAATTTACCTTCTACAAGTAGCGTTGAATTATCTCCATCTATATTTATAGACGTTACTTTTCCTCTTATATCAATTTTTCCTTGGTTATTATCAGAAGAACAACCAACTGTAAATAGTGATATTATGGACAAAAGTAGTAAAATTTTTTTCATTTTTAAATCCCCCAAATAAATTAATTAAAACTCTTAATAATAGTATATTGTTATTTACAATAAGACATGTACACTTTTTATATATGAATTTCAGGCGGTAATAAATCTATAACAAATTTGATGATTAATTTAATAAATTTATGGAGAACATATATGAATAAATATAATAAAAAATATTAAAAATAACATTAAATATTGCACAATAAAAAACTAAAGAGTATAATCTTTTTAAGAAAAACGAAAACTAAATAAATATTGTAGAGGTCGCGGTACTTATGAGTACTAATAATGAGGTAAGCACAATGATTTATTAGAAAAGGAATTATCGCCGAAGGATATAACCTATGCTTTAAAGTTATATACCTGGGGATGTATAAAATATATGCATCACTGTCACAAATTTAATTTGTGTTGAGCTACATTTGAGGAATCATAATAGTGGTTTATTATTTATGATATTTATATCCCTTAAGTGTAACTTAAGGGATTTTTTATATATTAAGGGAGGTAATATAATGAAACTTCATGGAACTATGTCTGTAAGAAATGATCAATTATATATAGGGAATGTGAGTTGCAGTGAGCTTAGAGAAAAATATTTAACTCCGCTTTATGTATTTGATGAAGAGCTAGCAAGAGATAACTGCAAAAAATTTGTAAAGCATTTCAGAGTGGAAGAAGATGAAAATAGAGTAGCTTATGCAGGTAAGGCATTTTTACCAATGTATATGTGTAATCTTCTAAATGAGGAGAAGATGTATCTAGACGTAGTATCAGGAGGAGAGTTGTATACTGCACACAAATCAAATTTCCCAATGGAGAAAATATTATTTCATGGAAGTAATAAAACAATAGATGAAGTAGAAATGGGAATAAACTTAGGTGTAGGAAGATTTGTGGTAGATAATTTTTATGAACTTAATCTAATAGAAACAATTTGTAAGAGAAAAAATAAAAAACAAAAAATATATTTTAGAATAACTCCTGGGATAGAGGCTCATACACATAATTATATAAAAACTGGGCAGTTAGATTCTAAATTTGGATTTGCACTTGAAAATAGGGATTTAGATAGAGCAATAGAAAAAGTAAAAAAATATAAAAATATAGAACTAGTAGGGATTCATGCTCATATAGGATCTCAAATATTTGATATAGACCCTTATTTAGATGAAGTGGTAATAATGATGAATTTAGTAAAAAGTATAAAAGAAAAATACGATATAGAAATAAAAGAAGTTGACTTAGGTGGTGGAATGGGTGTTTATTATACCAAAAAAGATAATGCTAAAACTATAAAAGAATATTGTGAAGCTATAATTAATAAGACAAAAGAAGTCTGTAGAGATATAGGAATAAAAGTTCCAATACTTGTAATAGAACCTGGAAGATCAATAGTTGCGAATGCAGGAAGTACACTTTATACAGTAGGTTCCATAAAAAACATAAAAAATGTTAGAACTTATGTAAGTGTAGATGGAGGGATGACAGATAATATAAGACCATCTCTATATCAAGCTAAATATGAGTGTTCTATTGCGAGTAAAATGAGTCATAATGAAATAAATAAAGTTACAATAGCAGGTAAATGTTGTGAAAGTGGAGATGTATTAATAAAAGATGTAAATATAATGGATATAGAAACTTCAGATATATTAGTGGTATCTTCAACAGGAGCTTATGGTTATTCAATGGCATCAAATTATAATAAAATGCCTAAACCGGCAGTAGTATCAGTATCAAACGGAAACTCTAGATTAATATGTAAAAGACAAAGTTATGAAGAACTTTTAGAGCTAGAGATGCAATTAGAGTTAACATATTAAATAAAACTTATATATTAAAACTAAAATAAAGTAGACTGTAAATATTATTTAAGATTTATAGTCTACTTTATTTTTTTATAATATTTAAATATAATTTATTATTATTATCAATACTAAAAACATGACTAGGTAAATTTCAATAAACAATTAAAATAAACACAAAAAATTAATATAACTAAATAAAATATAAATACTTTATTTTTAAATTATGCTATAATCTAAAATGAAACAATATATGACAAAAAACGACTGTGAAGTTAAAAAATAACATATATTTAAGCTTAATAGAAAAAATACAAAGGAGATTAATTTATGCTACAAATAGCAGATTTGATCAACACTATAATACAATCAGTTTTATTAGCATATATTCCTTACTATTGTGTCAACAAAGATGGACTCATCCAAGGTAAAATAAATCACATAAGGTTAGCAATAAATATAGTTGCAATGTTTTTATCTATATCTACATTGACCCATATAATGGGAGGAACATCTTTATCAATTATATCTATGAATATATCATGTATGTTAATATTAACTTGTTTTTATATTAAAAACTATGAAAAAATAGTAATTGCATATGTAATAACTTACTTTCTATTCCAAGTAACATCTATTGTATTTGGTAATATACAATGGTCATATGTTCAAAGCTTGGTACCGATAAATAATGCAGAAATTTCTACAATAGTAGTTATGTATATACCAATGATACTAATAGAGTTTTTAACTTTATTATATATTGATAAATTATATAACATATATCAATTTATAAGTAAAAAAAGATATGGATTTGATATTTCTATTATAGTAACTTTTTCTCTTGATACTATACTATCTCTTTCACTAATAATTCACGGAAATGATAGTGTATTTTTCAAGAATCTATTTATAATCTTTTTATTATTACTGTTAGTACTCTTACTATTATATTTTGTTAATACAAAAAATAAAATGGATGAAATAAGTAAACTAAATAAAGCCTTACAGAATAAGAATAATGAATTAAAAAAGGTTAAGCATGACTATGGATCTCAAATTTCATATGTAAATGGGCTTTATATAATGGAACAATATGAGAGATTAGGTGACGTTTTAAGAGATATTATAAATGGGAATAATTCTATTTCGGATAATTTAAAAGTATTATCCAATTCAGAATCTATTATATCAGTTATTGTAAACTCAATAACAACAAATAACATAAATGTAATTGTAGAAGAAGAGTACAATGTATCAAAAATTGATATTTCAGAGTACGATCTTCAAAGGATAATTTCTAATATAATTAGTAATGCAGTTACTGCTATGGGTGAAAATGGTTTAATAGTTATAAAAACTTATAAAATATTTGGAAATGTGTATATAAACATTAAAAATAATGGTCCTAAGATAAATGATGAAATTATAAATAAGATATTTGAACCAGGTTTTACAACTAAAAAAAGTAGTGAAAATGGTTTTGGACTGGCTATAGTAAAAGAGTTAGTTGAAAAAAATAATGGAGAACTAAGTGTATCAAGTAATAATGATTTTACAGAGTTTAAAATAATATTTAAAGCATAAAAAATAGATAGGAATTTTCCTATCTATTTTTTATGTTCAAAGTATTAAATTTTATAAAAAGTAAAAAAAGTATAAATATTACAATAAGAAAATGTTTTCATAAGGCAAAATATTACAAAAATAGATATAGATATTGAAATGATTATGCAATAAATTGCTATAAAATTAAGTTGTAAGTAAGAAATCTATAACTAAGGAGGTAATGTCATGGGAGATGCATTAGGAATGATAGAAACAAAAGGACTAGTTGCAGCAATAGAAGCAGCAGATGCTATGGTTAAATCAGCAAATGTTGTATTAGTGGGATATGAAAAAATTGGTTCAGGGTTAATCACAGTAATGGTTAGAGGAGATGTAGGAGCAGTAAAAGCGTCTGTAGAAGCTGGTGTTATAGCTGCTAAAAATGTAGGAGAAGTAGTATCCACACATGTAATAGCACGTCCACATAATGAAATTGAAAAGATGCAAGGTTTAGTTTCATCAGTAGAAAAACATTTATTATAAGAAATAATAAAAAGTTTAGGAGGATATTATGCGACAAGAAGCACTAGGAATGATTGAGACACTTGGACTTGTAACAGCAATAGAAGCAGCAGATGCTATGGCTAAAGCAGCTAATGTTTTATTAATAGGATATGAAAATGTTGGCTCAGGGTTAATCACAGTAATGGTTAGAGGAGATGTAGGAGCCGTAAAAGCAGCTGTAGATGCAGGTGTTTGTGCAGCTCAAAAAATAGGTAAAATAATATCTACACAAGTTATAGCACGTCCTCATACTGATATTGACCATATACTAGTTAACTATCAGGTTTAATAGTTAAAACTAAATTATTAATTAATAAAATAGATATAAAAATCAGGAGGTTATCATAATGAGACAAGAAGCATTAGGAATGATAGAAACAAAAGGATTAGTAACATCAATAGAGGCAGCAGATGCTATGGTTAAAGCAGCTAATGTAGCTTTAATAGGATATGAAAATATAGGTTCTGGAATGGTTACAGTAATGGTTAGAGGAGATGTAGGAGCAGTAAAAGCATCTGTAGAAGCAGGCCTTGCAGCTGGTAAAAATGTAGGAGAAGTAATAACTTCACATGTAATAGCACGACCACACACTGACATAGAAAGAATATTAGCTCAGCACAACCTTAAAATTGAAGAAGGTGCTGAATAAGAATGAATCCAGAGATTTTAGATAAGGTAATTAATGGACAAAGCAACGAGAAAGTTACCTCTATTACAGAGTTTGTAGGGTGCACAGTTGGTGATACAGTTGGACTAGTAATTGCTAATTTAGACTCTGAGTTAAGAAGCCAAATGGG
>NZ_JAFFPK010000012.1 GCF_017590215.1 Clostridium sp. CCUG 7971 | reverse complement strand
AAACCATAAAGCTATTTTTTTATACAAATGGATAAAAAAATATTATATTGGACATACTACAAAAGAATTAGATTATAGGGAGGATTACATATGTCAACAGTAAACTTTGAAGAAGTAAAAACTAAATTTATAAATGCTGATTTAGACGAAAAAATACGCATATATACTACAACAGAAGGATTAACAGTACCTCAATTTAGAGAGTTACTAAAATATTATCCAATACAACATTTATCAAAATTAGAAAAAGCATTAGGATAATAGCTTATAATAAAAAATTATTAGATTAATATAAAAATAAAAGGAAGTCAAACTGACTTCCTTTTATTTTTGTTAACTTTTAATATTTTTATTAACATAATTATAAATTCTTTCATTTCCTAAATCTATAAATCCAGTACTTATATATTTTATTATATTCTCAACATCTATGGCATTAAGGTATTCATAGGGAATTGATAAACTATATCCTGTAGAAGACAGTAGATTTTTTAATTTGATTTTTTGGCTTATAGGTGGCTTTTCTGGCACGACCTTATGCTTTCTTTTCTTACTGTTATGTAAGTTTTCATTTTGAATGTCAATTAAAGTTTCTATATAACTAATGTAAGATTCTTTAAAATCTTTACCATCTAAAGTTTTTTGGTCTAATATATCATTTATATCACCATTAGATAAAATATTATCTGCAAACTTATCTGCGGTTAACTTACCAGTTATAATTCCTTTTTGGTATTTTCTAAGTACTTTCTTTGTGTAGCTATAAACTTTGCTACGAGTTTCTAGGTCAAGCTGCTCGATTTGCATAAAAACACTCCTTCTATTTGAACATCAAGATAATTTGATAAACATTTGTTTAAAAGATTTGATATTTTTATTATTGACAAGTATAAAAAATATTATAATTGTAAAAATTACAAATATATGTAAAAGGAGTGATAAGATATGATAAATGGCATAATAAAGCTATTTTATTCAGAGGTCGTAAAGACTAAAATGAAGGGGATGTCATCTAGTGATTATAAAATAAGGGATGAGTATAAAGAAATTAAAAATATAAGTTTGAAAATAGATAGTATGTTTTTTAAATGCTTAAAATTTATAATGGGTTCAATAATTCTTATATTATCATTTAATATAAATGTTATATTTGGTATAGGTACATTTTTAGTTGAGGTTGCTTACATTGTTTACAAAAAAATGTTAGAACAACAAGTAAAGATGAGTATAGATACTTTAAAAAATAATATAAATAGTATAGAACTTCCAAAAGTAAACGGTGTTACAGAGAGAAGTAAATCCCAAATTAATATACTAATAACACTTTTAGTAATTGGACTTTTAACTAGTTTTAATTGGTCTGTGGTCATTAGTTTTATAGTTGTTTTTATATTTACTATAAAAGACATATATAGTAATATTAAATAGACCAATAAATTAGGGGGGAGGCGCTAACATGAGTAATACTAATAATGATAATTATAAAATGAAAAATATAGTAGAAATATCAGCCATGGTAACGGAATCCTCAGATTTTTTGCTATAAAAGATAAAATAGTGGAAAAGATGCTTGAAGTTGTTCATCCAACTAAGGCATGTGTTAATTTATTTTACAAAAATAACTATCAACATGCCTATTTAGTGTGTTCTGAAACATTAGAATATATACCGCAGGTTTTTCCTGTTAATAGTCCAAGAGGGGTAAGGATAGATTTCTCAGAATATCCTGTATATGTACAAGAATCAGTTAAAGAAAAGAAAATAATATATATAAAAAATGTATTTGAAGATAATCGAGCTATAAATGAAAGAAAATTAGCAAAATCCGAAGGATATATAGGAAGAATAGTTTTTCCGTTTATAATAAATAAAGCAGTCGTAGGATTTATGACTTGTTTTTTAACTGAAGAAGATCATATAACTGAAGCAGATGTAGACTTTATATCATCAGTTGCATCTTTAATAGCGCTATCAATAGAAATAACGACTAAAAATAATTCTACATTATTATTAGTACACAAGTTAAGAGGAGCAATAGCATCTATAAATGAAGCTACAAAAAAGCTTTATCTTAACAATAATATAAATGGATTCTTAGAACACTTAAGTAAACAAGCATGTAATATAACTAATAGTAAAGAAGCTTTAATAATTATAGATGAAAAAGAGTTTAAGCATAAAGTATGTAATTATTATAGTATTGAAGGTAAAAATGAAACTAATATATATCCAATAATTGATGAAATATTATCACAAGATTCTATGGGGTATTACAGAAATAATATAAAATCTAAAAATGATTCTAAAATTAAAAGTTATATATTTGCTAAATTAAAAAATAAAGATGAAATTATAGGATGTATAGTTTGTGCAAATAGCCAAAACTATACTAGTGATGATTTAAATATACTAGGAGTACTAGCAAAGCAAATATCAGTTGGTGTACAACTTTATGAATATAATATAGAAGAAGTTAAACACAAAGTACTTGCAAATGAATTAAATTTATTGAATAGACAGCAAAAACTTATAATGGATAAAAGTGAAATGGATGTTACAAATGAAAAAGAATTAAACTTTTATCATAATCCAGCAAGAGTAGTAGGAGGAGATTTCTACTATGCAATGAGAGTTGACGAACATAATGTATTTTATATAGTAGCAGACGTTATGGGACATGGTATAGTCTCAAATTACGTTGTAGCTATGATAAAGGGAGCATTTAAAGTATTATGCTATCAATATAAAAAAGCATCAGATGTAATGACAAATTTAAATAAAATATTATATGATGAATTTGATAAGATGGGTGTATTTACAACCTGTTTAATAACTTTATTAAATACAAAAGAAAATACAATAACTGTATCGAATGCAGGGCATTATAGCCCTATAATTATAAAAAATGATGGCTCTATAGTTAGAGATATAAAATGTCAAAAGGGTATACCAATTGGAATAATGGATGATGCACACTATAGTGATAATGTTATAAAAATAGATGATTATCCAATGGTTTGTATGTATACAGATGGGGTATTAGAAATAAATAATTCATCAAAGGAAGAATACTCTATATTTAGACTTGAAAAGTTTATGCAAAATAATTTTAAATACAGTAAAGATGTTATAGTAGAAAAATTAAAAAAAGAACTAAAAGAGTTTTCTAATAAAGATCATTATGATGATGATATACTAATAGTAATGCTAAAAGATAAATAGGGGGAAAATACCTATGGATACAGAGATACTTTTAATAAATGCAAGTCCAAGAAAAAATAGCAACTGCTTTTCAATAGCAGATAGAATAAGTAAAGAATTAGAGAAAAACAATATAAGTTATAAAATATTTAATATATATGATATGGATATTGAATATTGCACAGCTTGTGGTTTTTGTGACAAAAAAGGATATTGTAAATTCAAAGATGATATGACACCAATGTATGGTATGTTTGATAAAGCAAAAGGAGTTATAGTTATAAGTCCTGTACATTTTGATAGCGTATCAGCAAAGTTAAAAACAGTAGTAGATAGAACTCAAGCTATATATGCAAGTAAATATATACTAAATAATTCTATGATAGATAGAAGTAAAAAACGTATAGGAATGTATATAGCTGTCGGTGGAAGTAAGCCTTACGAAAGTCAGTTTTTAGGTGGACAAATAGTAATGGACTTTTTCTTTAAAAGTGTAAATAATAAGTTATTATATAAACTTTATTTAAATGATACAGATAAACTAGGATATAAAGAGAATAATGAATTTAAAACAAAATTAGATGAAAATATAAGTAAATATATAAAAGACATAAAAGAGCTTGATTAATCAGGCTCTTTTAGATATTAGGAAATTTAGATATAAGGAGAAATTATGCTTAGATATTTAACTAGTGGAGAATCACATGGAAAAAGTTTAATTTCAATATTGGATGGAGTTCCATCAAATATTGAGTTAAACATAGATGAAATAAACCGTGAACTTCAAAAAAGACAATGTGGATATGGTCGCGGCGGTAGAATGAAGATAGAAAAAGATAAAATAAATATATTAGGTGGAGTTAGAGGTAAAATAACTTTAGGAGGTCCTATTTCTATAGAAGTAAAGAATAAGGACTATGAAAACTGGATAAAGTTTATGAATCCAATGGATAAAGTAGATTTTGAAAGTAGAAAAGTAAGTAATGTAAGACCAGGACATGCAGATTTAACTGGATGTTTAAAGTATGATTTTGATGATGCAAGAAATGTACTAGAAAGATCTAGTGCTAGAGAAACTGCTAGTAAAGTTTCTGTTGGAGCAATATGTAAGCAAATACTTAAAAATTTTGATATAGATTTTGCTTCTCATGTTGTTCAAATAGGTAATGCTAGAAATAATAATATATATGATTTTGAGTATATAAAAAATAATGTAGATAACAGCGAAGTAAGATGTGTAAATAAAGATATAGAATTAAAAATGATAGATGAAATAACTAAAGTTAAATCTGAAGGTGATACTTTAGGTGGAGTTATAGAAATAAGAGTTAAAAATTTAATACCAGGACTAGGATCTTATACTCAATTTGATAAAAAGATTGATGGAGAACTAGCTATGCACTTAATGAGTATACAAGCTATTAAAGGTGTTGAAATTGGTATTGGATTTGACGTGGCATCATTACCTGGTTCAAATGTAATGGATGAGATATATCACAATAAAGAAGAAGGAATAAAAAGAAAAACAAATAGATTAGGTGGAATCGAAGGCGGAATGACAACTGGAGAAGAAATAGTAATAAGATGTGCTATGAAGCCTATTCCAACATTATATAAACCACTTGATTCAATAGATATAAATTCACTTGAAAGCTATAAGGCAAGTACAGAAAGATCTGATAATTGCGCAGTTCCTGCATGCAGTGTTGTTTGTGAAAATGTTGTAGCTTTTGTCATTTGTAAATATTTTTTAGATAAAATAGGTGGAGATAACTTAGCAGATTTAAAAGCAAATTATAATTCATATATAAAAAGGCTAGGTGAAAGAGGATGGAAAAAATAACAAACTCTGTTTGTAATGTAGCAATAGATAACAGTTATAAATATTTTAATGAAGTAGTATGCTATTTTAATGAAAAAAATAATTGCAGTATTAATGATATATATGACAATATATTGATAATAACTGACCAAAATGTATATAATCATCAATTGGATAAATTAATAGATAATATAAATGCTAAATCAATATACGAATATATAATTCCATCAGGTGAAGATTCAAAATCATTATCAATGTATGAAGAAATAATGAAATATTGTGTAAGAATGAATTTATCAAGAAAGTCAGTTATAGTAGCTTTAGGTGGAGGAGTAGTTGGTGATTTAGCAGGATACGTTGCATCTACTTATATGAGAGGAATAGATGTAATTCAGATTCCAACTAGTTTACTTGCACAAGTTGACTCATCAATTGGTGGAAAAACAGGAATAAACTTAGATAATTTTAAAAATATAATAGGAACTTTTTATCAACCTAAACTTACATATATAAATGTAGATGCTTTAAAAACTTTAAACGAAGAAGAGTTTTTAAGTGGAATGGCTGAAGTTATAAAATATGCAGTAATTTATGATTATAAATTTTTAGATTACTTAATAGAAAATAGCAAATCAATACTAAATAGAGAAAGTGAACACTTATATTATATAGTTAAAAAATGTGCAAGTATAAAAGTAGATGTAGTAGGAATCGATGAAAAAGAAGGTGGACTTAGAAAAATATTAAACTTTGGTCATACATTTGGTCATGGAGTAGAGAAACTTTGTAAAATAAGTCATGGTTATGCAGTAAGTATAGGCATGAATATGGCTTTTAAATTATCACTAAAAGAAAGTATTATATCAAATGATTATTATGAGTTATTTGTAAAAGTATGCAATAAGTACGATTTACCTTTAACTTTTAAAATGGAAGATGGTATTGATTCATCAAATAATATAGAAGAAGAAATATTAAATATAATGAAAAGCGATAAGAAAAATAGTTTTGGTAAAATTAATTTAGTTTTACCTATAGATTTAGGTAAAGTAGAAGTAATAGATAGTATAGAAGAAGATAAAATACTACAAATAATAAAGGAGTGCCATAATGCTTAAAGGAAGTTTTGAACTTATAGGGGATAAGTCTATATCTCATAGAGCTATAATGTTTTCTTCAATATCAAAAGGACACAATAGAATAAGTAACTTCTTAATGGGACAAGATTGCTTAAGCACAATATCTTGTTTTAGAAAAATGGGAGTAGGTATAAATTTTGAAGGAAAAGATGTAATAGTAAAAGGAAATGGACTTTATGGACTTAAAAAGCCAATAGATATTTTAGATGTAGGAAATTCAGGTACTACAATAAGACTTATAATGGGTATACTTGCAGGTAATGAATTTGACGCAACTTTAGTAGGTGATGAATCTATAGGTAAAAGGCCTATGAAAAGAGTAACAGATCCACTTAAGAGTATGGGGTGTAAAATAGAAGGAAGAGATGATGGAAATTTAACTCCTATAAAAATATATGGAGGAAACCTAAATTGTATAGATTATAAAATGCCAGTTGCATCAGCACAAGTAAAGTCAGCTATAATACTTGCAAGTCTTTATGCAAATGGACAAAGTATTATACATGAAAAAGCAAGAAGTAGAAATCATAGTGAAATAATGCTTAAATCATTTGGTGCAAATATAAGTGTAGAGGATTTAAAAATAAATATTAACCCAGTTGAGGAACTATATAGCCAAGATATTTATGTTCCAGGTGATATTTCATCAGCAGCATTTATAATAGTTGGAGCATTAATAACTAAAGGTTCAGAGGTATTAATAAAAAATATTGGCCTAAATGAAACTAGAACAGGGATAATTGATGTAGTAAAATCAATGAATGGTAATATAGAAATATTAAACAAAAGATTAGTAGGCGGAGAAGTCGTTGGAGACTTATTAGTAAAATATAGTGATGAACTACAGTCAACTACAATAGATAAAAATATAATACCAAAATTAATAGATGAAATCCCAATAATAGCAGTACTAGCAAGCCAAGCTGAAGGAAGTACTATAATAAAAGATGCAAAAGAATTAAAAGTAAAAGAAAGTAATAGAATAAAAGCTACAGTAGATAACTTAAAGAAAATGGGCTGTAATATAGAAGAATTAGAAGATGGAATGGTTATAAATGGAAAATGCTCTTTAAAAGGAGCGAAAATAGAAACATTTAAAGATCATAGAATAGCTATGGCATTTTCAATTGCAAATTTAATATCTGATGGAGAAGTTAAGTTAGATAATAAAGAATGCATTGATATATCATTCCCAGGATATTTTAATTTATTAAAAGAATTATGCAAGTAAAAATAAATTATATAAAGAATAAAATTAAATACTAATTAACAAAATAGTATAAAAGGATTTTTTATAATGCAATAGAAATGTTTTAATAGAGAAATGATTTTTAATATACAAAAGTGTAGAAAATAATTTGATTTAGTAAGAACTTTTATGTATAATTGTATAGTGTATACAATAATTAACAAATTAACAAATTAACAGGAGGAATTTATTATGAAATTACCAATAGCATTATCAAATAGACATGTTCATTTATCTCAAGCAGATATAGAAGCTTTATTTGGAGCAGGTCATGAGTTAACTCACTTTAAGCCATTATCTCAACCAGGTCAATTTGCATGTGACGAAAAAGTTGATTTAGTGGGGCCAAAAGGAACTTTAAAAGGTGTTAGAGTTTTAGGTCCAGCTAGACCTAATACACAAGTTGAAATATCATTAGCAGATGGATTCGCTTTAGGAGTAAAAGCTCCAATAAAAGAATCTGGAGATATAGCAGGAACTCCTGGAGTTAAATTAGTAGGACCAGCTGGAGAAGTTGAATTAACAGAAGGTGTAATAGTAGCATCTAGACATATACATATGAGTGATGAAGATGCTAAAGCTTTCGGTGTAACTGACAAGCAAATAGTAAAAGTAAGAACTTTCGGACCAAGAGCTGTAGTATTTGAAAACGTGTTAGTAAGAGCTAATCCTAACTTTGCGTTAGAAATGCACGTAGACGTTGAAGAAGGAAATGCTGCTGGTGTTAGAAATGGTGAAGAAGTAGAATTAATAGCTGAATAATTATAAATAAAAGGTATGTGAATTTCACATACCTTTTTTAATTTATTTTACTTTTTTAAGGTGTCTCCATATTCAATCCCGTAGTTATACATTTGTTCAAGTAAAGGAATCATTTTTTCACCTATTTCAGTTAAGCTGTATTCAACTTTAGGTGGAACAACGGGATATACCTCTCGATGAACCAAACCATCATCTTCAAGACTTCTTAATTGATTTGTTAACATTCTTTGAGTTACATCAGGTAACTTTCTTTTAAGTTCGCTGAACCTAAGACGTCCATTACTTAGGTACCATAATATTAATAATTTCCATTTACCAGAAACTAGCTTATGAAATAAAATCATTGGGCATGTAGCATACTTTGCACAGCGATTATTCATATGGCATTTATGATGAAAAGCTAAAGATTTATTCATGAACATATACCTCACTTAAAAATACATATAATTATATTGAATATGTAAATGCTTTACCATATTATAGCACAAAATAAGTATACAGTATACTTTTATATACTATATATACAAAATGTTTCTATATATAAAAAAAGTACCTACTTGTAATAGTAAAACATGAAGATTATTATAAGAGTATGAATACCAACAAAATATAAAATCTAATTAATTTATGAATGTTAAAGATTCTCAAGGAAAAATAAGTTTATATACTTTTCGTAATATGATAACATATTATGGAATAATATAAACTTTAATGTAGAAAAAAGGAGAACATAACAATGAATAAAAAGATAGCAAATATGATAGATCATACAATACTAAAGGCAACAACTACAAAAGAAGAAGTTGTTAAGATATGTAGTGAAGCAAAAGAATATGGATTTTTCTCAGTTTGTATAAACCCAACTCAAATAAAACTTGCAAAAGAAGAATTACAAGGAAGTGATGTAAAGGTTTGTACAGTAATAGGGTTCCCTTTAGGAGCTAATACTCCAGCTGTTAAGGCTTTTGAAACTAAAGATGCAATAACTAATGGTGCAGATGAAGTAGATATGGTTATAAACATAGGTGCTTTAAAAGATAAAAACTACGATTTAGTTTATGAAGATATAAAAGCAGTTGTAGATGCAGCTGATAAAAAAGCTTTAGTAAAAGTAATAATAGAAACTTGTTATTTAACTGATGAAGAAAAAGTAAAAGCTTGTGAATTAGCTGTAAAAGCAGGAACTGACTATGTAAAAACTTCAACAGGATTTGGAACAGGTGGATCAACTCCAGCTGATATAAAACTTATGAGAGATACAGTAGGTTCAGAAATAGGTGTTAAAGCGTCTGGTGGAGTAAGATGTGAAAAAGATGCAATAGCTGTAATAGAAGCTGGAGCAAGTAGAATAGGAGCAAGTGCATCTATAGCTATAGTAAGTGGAGATAATGCATCTGGAAGTGATTATTAAGAAATTTGATGAAAAATGTAAAAAAACATAATTAATTTGGTTTAGCTTAAAATTTTGTGGGTATATATGATAACATAACAGGAAAAGTGTTAAAATATAAATTTTTTTTAAAATTAACTTAAATATATTATTTATACTAATAAATAAGAAGGATTTTCTCCAAAAGTATAGAATTTTTTTGTATAAAATATTTATGTATTGGGGGATTAATGTGCTTTGAAGTACGTTATATCTAAAGTGCAAAAGTATTTATAATTACCACTTAATTTATTTAAGTACAATTGGAGTAATATAAGGAGGATACATAATTATGGCTAAATTTATGAAAACAGTTGATGGAAATACAGCTGCTGCTCACGTATCTTATGCGTTTACAGACGTGGCTGCTATATACCCAATAACTCCATCTTCAACTATGGCTGAAGTAGTTGACGAATGGGCAGCACAAGGAAGAAAAAATATATTTGGACAAAAAGTTAAGGTAGTTGAAATGCAATCAGAAGCAGGAGCTGCTGGAGCATTCCATGGTTCATTACAAGCTGGTGCTTTAACTACTACATTCACAGCATCACAAGGTTTATTATTAATGTTACCAAATATGTATAAAGTTGCAGGGGAATTACTTCCCGGAGTATTCCACGTAAGTGCTCGTGCTCTTGCATCTCAAGCATTATCTATATTCGGTGATCATCAAGACGTTATGAGTGCTAGATCAACGGGATGTGTATTATTAGCGTCTGGATCAGTTCAAGAAGTTGCAGATATAGCGCCTGTTGCTCACTTAGCAGCTATAGAAGGTAAATTACCTTTCATACATTTCTTCGATGGATTTAGAACATCACATGAAATTCAAAAAGTTGAATTATTTGAAAACGAAGATTATGCAAAATTATTAAATATGGAAGCTGTTGAAGCGTTTAGAAATAAAGCTTTATCTCCAAACCACCCAGTTACTCGTGGTACTGCACAAAATGATGATATATACTTCCAAACAAGAGAAGCTTCAAACAAATACTACAATGATATAGTAGGAATCGTTGAAAAGTACATGAATCAAATGAGTGAATTAACTGGTAGAAAACATGGATTATTTGACTACTACGGAGCAGAAGATGCTAAGTATGTATTAGTAGCTATGGGTTCTGTAACAGAAGCGATAGAAGAAACAATAGATTACTTAAATGCAAAAGGAGAAAAAATAGGTTTAGTTAAGGTTCACTTATACAGACCATTCTCAACTAAGCATTTATTAGAAGCGATACCAGCTTCAACTGAAAGAATCTGTGTACTTGATAGAACTAAGGAACCAGGTTCAATTGGTGAGCCATTATACTTAGATGTACGTTCTGCATACTATGAAGTAGAAAATGCACCAAAGATAATTGGTGGAAGATATGGATTAGGATCAAAAGACGTTACTCCAACAGATATAAAAACTGTAATAGAAAACTTACAAGCAGATGCTCCTAAGAATCAATTTACAGTAGGTATAGTTGATGATGTAACTAATACATCATTAGAACAAGCTGAATCTATAAAGATAGCTTCAGAAGGAACTGTAAGATGTAAGTTCTGGGGATTAGGATCTGATGGTACAGTTGGAGCTAATAAGCAAGCTATAAAAATAATAGGGGACCACACAGACAAATATGCACAAGCTTACTTTGCATATGACTCTAAAAAATCTGGTGGTATAACTATGTCTCACTTAAGATTTGGGAATGAACCAATAAGAGCGACATACTTAATAGATGAAGCTGACTATATAGCATGTCATAATCAATCATATGTTAACCAATATGATTTATTAAAAGGACTTAAAAAAGGTGGTACATTCGTACTTAACACTATATGGGATGCTCAGCAATTAGAAGAACATTTACCAGCAAAAATGAAGAAATTCATAGCTGAAAATGAAATAAACTTCTACACTGTAAATGCTGTTAAAATAGCACAAGAAATAGGTCTTGGAAATAGAATAAACATGATAATGCAATCAGCATTCTTCAAGTTAGCTAATATAATACCTCAAGAACAAGCTGTAGAATACTTAAAAGATTCTATAAACAAAGCTTACGGTAAAAAAGGTGAAAAAATAGTTAACATGAACTATCAAGCAGTTGAACAAGGAGCTGACTCTATAGTTAAAATAGACGTACCGGCATCTTGGTCACAAGCAACAGATGAAAAGAAAGATGAAGTAATTGAACCTGACTTCATTAAGAATATATTAAGACCAATGAATGCACAAGAAGGTAATAATCTACCAGTAAGTGCTTTCAATGGAATGGAAGATGGTACATTCCCAAGCGGAACTGCAGCTTATGAAAAACGTGGAGTTGCTGTAAACGTACCAGAATGGATAGTGGATAATTGTATTCAATGTAACCAATGTGCTTATGTATGTCCACATGCATGTATAAGACCAGTATTAGTTAATGAAGAAGAATTATCTAATGCACCAGAACACTTCAATACTAAGAAGGCTATGGGTAAAGGATTAGAAGGATTACAATACAGAATTCAAGTAAGTCCAATGGATTGTACAGGATGCGGAAACTGTGCTGACGTTTGTCCAGCTAAAGGTAAAGCATTAGTTATGGAACCACTTGGAAGCCAAGAAGTTGAAGTTGAAAACTGGGCATTTGGTGTAGACCCAACTAAGGTAGCTCCAAAAGGAGACGTAATGAATGTAAACACTGTTAAGGGAAGTCAGTTCAGACAACCATTAATGGAATTCTCAGGCGCTTGTGCTGGATGTGGAGAAACTCCATACATCAAGCTAGTTACTCAATTATTTGGAGATAGAATGATGATAGCAAATGCTACTGGATGTTCATCAATCTGGGGAGGATCAGCTCCAGCAACTCCATATACAGTTAACCATGAAGGTAAAGGTCCATCTTGGGCAAACTCATTATTCGAAGACAATGCTGAATTCGGATATGGTATGAAAATAGCAGTTGAACAAATAAGAAATAAAATAGCTGACGTTATGGAAGAGCTATTAACTATGGATATATGTGAAGAGTCTAAAGCAGCATTTACTAGCTGGTTAGAAAATAAAGAAGATTCACAAGGGTCTTCAGTTGCTAGCAAGAAAGTAGAAGCATTATTAGCAGATGCTCATCATATACAAAATGAAGAAGTTAGAGCTTTAGTTAAAGAAATAGAAAGTAGAAAAGATTACTTAGTTAAGAGATCTCAATGGATACTTGGAGGAGACGGATGGGCTTATGACATCGGATACGGTGGATTAGATCACGTTCTTGCAAGTGGTGAAAATGTAAACGTACTAGTATTTGATACAGAAATCTACTCAAATACAGGAGGTCAAGCTTCTAAATCAACTCCAGTTGCTGCAATGGCTAAGTTCGCTGCTGCTGGTAAGAGATCTAAGAAGAAAGATTTAGGTATGATGGCTATGAGTTACGGAAACGTATATGTAGCACAAGTAGGTATGGGTGCAGATAAGAACCAATTAATGAAGGCTGTAATAGAGGCTGAGGCTTATGATGGACCATCATTAATAATAGCTTATTCTCCATGTATATCTCATGGATTAAAAGAAGGTATGGGAAGAGCTCAAGCAAACATAGAGCAAGCTGTTAAAGCTGGATACTGGCATTTATACAGATACAACCCAACATTAAAAGCACAAGATAAGAATCCATTTACTTTAGATTCTAAAGAACCGACTGAAAGCTTCAAAGATTTCTTAATGGGACAAGTAAGATACTCTGCAATAGCTAAACAATTCCCAGATATAGCTGAAGAATTATTCACAGCTGCTGAAGAAAACTCTAAAGAAAGATACAACAACTATAAGAGATTAGCCGAAAATTTCTAATAAATAATAGTTTAATATAAAGAGTGGGATATTAAGCCCACTCTAAATAAAAATAAAAAACACTAGCCTTAATAGGTTAGTGTTTTTTATTTTTATTTGGAAAAGTTATTATCTATAACATAAATATAATAAGAAATAATAATTGACTTATCAACTATAGTGCACTACTATTATAGTGTAAATTGATAAGTCAATTATTAAAGGAGAATATTATGGTTTCAACATTAGGAAGTTATATCTCTATATTAAACAGACAAAAAAAAATATATGTTAATTCTATTTTTAAGCACTATGGACTTGGATATTCCTCCTGTGTGTTTTTAATTTTTATTTCTACAAATGAAGGCATAAATCAGAAAGAACTTTGTAAGAGGTTAGTAATTGATGAGGCTCTTGCAACTAGAACTGTGCGTGATTTAGAAAAACAAGGGATGATTCTAAAAAGGAAAGATCCAGAAAAACCACGTTCAAATACTTTATATATTACAGAAAAGGGATGGGAATTAGTTCCAAAACTCAAAGAAGTTTTTTATAACTGGTGGTTAAGTATAACCGACAACATTGATGAACAGCAAGTTGAATGGCTAGTTTCACAAATACAGTATATGTCTGAAAAAGCGAGGGAGATTAATAGAACTAATTGCAATAAGGATTATAAAGGGGATGAGTAAAGATTGCATTTAACAATTAGAGAACAAGAAAAGCTGATGATTGTTGTAGCAGCAGAAGTTGCAAGAAGAAGAATGAAAAAGGGAATAAAGTTAAATTATCCAGAAGCAGTAGCTTTAATAACTGATGAGATACTAGAGGGAGCAAGGGAAGGTAAAACAGTAACAGATTTAATGAATTTTGGTACGACTATTTTATGTAGAAGTGATGTAATGGAGGGGATACCTGAAATGATTTCTACAGTTCAAGTTGAAGCGACATTTCCTGATGGAACTAAGCTAGTTACAGTACATAATCCAATACAATAATGGAAAGGAGTGTAAATATATATGGTACCAGGAGAATTAATAATAAAAGAAGGAAAAATAGAGTATAACAAAGGCAAGAATGCAATAGCAATTGAAGTTATTAATACTGGTGATAGGCCAATACAAATAGGATCTCACTATCATTTTTATGAGGTAAATGAATTTTTAAAATTTGATAGAGAAAATTCATATGGTAAAAGATTAGATATACCTTCAGGAACAGCTGTAAGATTTGAACCAGGAGATAAAAAAGAAGTATACCTAATTAATATAGGGGGATCTAGAATGATTTATGGTCTACGAAACCTAGTTGATGGATCTTTAGATGGGAAAGGAGAAAGAAAATGAGCTTTAAAATAGATAGAAAGCACTATTCAGATTTATTTGGACCAACTAAAGGTGATAAGATAAGGCTTGGAGACACAAATTTGATTATTGAAATAGAAAAAGACTTTACAGGATATGGAGATGAATGTAAGTTTGGTGGAGGTAAAGTTTTAAGGGATGGAATGGGACAAAGTGCAACTGAAGGTAGAGAAAATCCAATGGTTGCAGACCTTATAATCACGGGTGCCATTATTGTAGACTATACTGGAATATACAAGGCAGATATAGGTATTAGAGATGGAAAAATATTTGCTATTGGTAAGGGTGGAAATCCACATACCATGGATAATATTGACTTTATAGTTGGAGCAAGTACAGAAGCTATGGCAGGTGAAGGAAGAATTATTACAGCGGGAGCTATAGATACCCATGTACATTATATAAGCCCAAATGAAATTAATGTAGCATTAGAAGGTGGTATTACAACGCTTATAGGTGGTGGAACTGGACCTGTAGATGGATCTAATGCTGTTACATCTACACCAGGAGCATGGAATATTTATCGTATGCTACAGGCAGCAGAAGCTTTTCCTATAAATTTAGGTTTTTTAGGAAAAGGAAGTGGAGCAAATATAAAAGTTACTGCTGAACAAGTAGAAGCGGGAGCTTGTGGTATTAAGGTTCATGAAGATTGGGGAGCAACAAGGTCGGCGATAGATTATTCATTAAAAACAGCTGATAAATATGATGTGCAAGTGGCAATACATACAGATACATTAAATGAAGGTGGTTTTGTAGAACATACAATTGAAGCTATAGCAGGAAGAACTATTCATACTTATCATACTGAAGGTGCAGGTGGAGGACATGCACCAGATTTATTAAAGGTTGCATCACAATTAAATGTAATACCAGCTTCAACAAATCCTACAAAGCCTTATACAATAAATACTATAGCTGAACATTTAGATATGCTAATGGTTTGTCATCATCTAGATCCTAAAGTACCAGAAGATATTGCATTTGCAGACTCAAGAATAAGACAGCAAACTATTGCAGCAGAAGATATATTACAAGATATGGGCGTATTTAGCATTATGAGCTCAGATTCAATGGCTATGGGAAGAATAGGCGAAGTTGTAACTAGAACATGGCAAACAGCTAGTAAGATGAAACTGCAAAGAGGAATTCTTCAAAATGATTCAGAAGAAAATGATAACAATCGAGTTAGAAGATATATAGCAAAGTATACAATTAATCCAGCATTAGCTCAAGGTATAAGTAAGTATGTTGGTTCTGTAGAAGTTGGTAAAATGGCAGACTTAGTTATTTGGGAACCTCAATTTTTCGGAGTTAAACCTCATTTAGTATTAAAAGGTGGAATGGTAAATAGAGCTATAATTGGAGAAAGTAACGCATCAATTCCAACATGTCAGCCTGAAATTTACAGAGAATGCTTTGCTGCAAATGGAAGAGCTAAGTATTCAACATGTGCTACATTTGTTTCTAAGTATGCTTTTGAAAATGGAATAAAAGAAAAATTAGGGTTGCAAAAACTAGTATTACCGGTTGAAGGAATAAGAAATTTAACTAAAAAAGATATGAAGTTAAATAATGAAACTCCAAAGCTTGAGGTAGATCCACAAACATATGAGGTAACTGTGAATGGAGAGTTAATAACCTGTGATCCTGTAAAGGAAGCACCTTTAGCACAAAGATACTTTTTATTTTAGAGGGGGAAAATGATAATGATTTTTAATGAAATAGTAGGTAATATTAATAAAATATCTAATTTAGAAGACTTTCATATGGAAATGATATATTTAAATAGTGAAGATTTACTTAAAAGGATATTAAGAGTAAAATCTGATCATAATCGAGAATACGGAATATCGTTAAAAAAAGGGAAAAATCTAAAGGATGGAGACTTGCTTTATAACGAAAATAATAAACTTATTGTTGTAAAAGTAAATAGTGAAGATGTTTTAATTATTAAACCATCTAATATTACTGAAATGGGAATCATAGCACATAATCTAGGCAATAGGCATTTGCAAGCACAATTTGAAGATGGAAAGATGATAGTACAGTATGATAGTTTAGTTGAAGAAAAGTTAAAGAAAGATAATCTAAATTATTCAAGAGAAAAAATTAAGTTAAAGAAGGCATTTAGACATGTTGAATTTGGACATACACACTAATATGCAATCAAAAGATATTATAGATATGCTAAGAATCGTGCAAATGTGTGACTCAAACTTTCCAATCGGATCATTTAATCATTCTTTTGGAATGGAAACTTATTTAAGAAGCGGTAAGATAAATGATATAAATACAATGAGAGAATGGCTTGATATATTTTTAAGTAATCAGCTTGTATATAGTGATGCATTAGCAATTAGAATGTTATATGAATATTTGAAAAAAAATGAATTAGATGAAATTTGGAAATTGGATAGGCTTATAACAGTCCAAAGTATTAGTAAGGAAACTAGAAATGGATCTAAGTTAATAGCAAGTAGAATGACTAAAATTTTTCTAGAACTATATGAATCAGAATTTGTAAGAAATTATGAAAATAAGATTATTAATGGGGAAGTTTTCGGACATCCTGCAATAGTATTTGGATTGGCCATGTATACTTTGAAAGCGTCAGAAGAAGAAGCTATTATTTTCTACATGTATAGTACTGTTTCGACGCTTATTCAAAATGCAGTCAGGGCTATACCAATAGGGCAAAAGGACGGACAATTATTGATTAAAGAATTTAGTGAAAAATTTAAAATTTTATATAAGAAAGTAGAGAATATGGATTATAGCTTTTTTGGATGTAGCACTCCTGGAATAGAGTTATCTCAAATAAATCATGAAGTATTAGACTTTAGGTTGTTTATGTCATAAAAGAAAGTTATGGATAGTATGAAAGGGTGGGAGATAAATGAAACCAGTAATAATAGGAGTTGGTGGACCGGTAGGTAGTGGAAAAACATTACTAATAGAAAGACTTACTAGAGTAATGAATTACAAATATAATTGTGCGGTTATAACTAATGATATCTATACAAAGGAAGATGCAAGATTCTTAGTTAAAAATTCTGTTTTACCTGAAGAAAAAGTTATAGGAGTAGAAACAGGAGGATGCCCACACACCGCGATTAGAGAAGATGCTTCTATGAACTTTGCAGCGATAGAAGAACTAAAAAATAAATTTAATGATTTGGATATTATTTTTTTAGAAAGTGGTGGAGATAACCTAGCGGCTACGTTTAGCCCAGATTTAGTTGATTTTTCCATTTATATAATAGATGTTGCCCAAGGTGAAAAGATTCCAAAAAAAGCAGGTCAAGGAATGATTAAAAGCGATTTGTTTGTTATAAACAAAATAGATTTAGCTACATACGTTGGAGCAGATTTGGAAGTTATGAGAAAAGATACATTAGTTTTTAGATCTGAAAATAGTTTTATATTTACCAACTTAAAGACAGATAACGGATTAGATAAAGTTTTAAGTTGGATTAAGAACAATTGTTTATTAGAAGGAATAGATTAATATGAGTGATAGTGAGTATGCTGGAGAATTAGAAATAATACTTAAGAAGAGAGATAATGAAATAGTATTAGCTAAGAGATATTTTAATGGTTTAGTAAAAGTATCTCCTACTATTTATCTTGATAGAGAAAAAATACCTACATATTTTCTACTTCAACTGGGAGGAGGCTATGTAGAAGGGGAAAAATATAAGAATGTAATTACTTTAAAAAAAGGTGCCAGGGGAATCATAACAACTCAAGCACCCACAAAAGTATATAAGTGTCCAAATGACATAAAAACAGAACAAGATACAGTAATTAAATTAGAAGAAGATAGTATTTTAGAATATATTACAGATACAGTAATATTGTACAAGGATTCTATATATAGACAAATAAATAATATATATATGAATGAAAGTTCAACCCTTATATATACAGATGGGATTACTTCAGGATGGTCGCCACAAGGAGAATTATTTCAATATAGTAGTTTACAGCTAAAGACACAAGTATATGTAGATAATAAAATTGTTTTATTAGATAATTTATTGGTAAATCCAAAAGAAAATGATGTTACTCAATTAGGGTTCTTTGAAGGATATCCAAACTTTGGTACATTACTTGTAATTAATAAATATATAACAGAAAATATAATTGAAGAGTTGAGAGAAAAGGTTAAGCAATTAGATTTAAATATTAGTTTTGGTATATCAAAATTAGAGGTGAATGGATTTATATTAAGAGTATTGGGAAATTTAACTCAAAATATTGAGTCTGTAATAAAAACATGCCATGACTATATAAGAGAAAAACTCTTAGACTCTAATGAATTTATTATTCGTAAATACTAGTATAGATATGGGGTGCATTAAATGTTAGGGATAGTATTATTATATGTAGGGATTGTTTTGATAAATAATGGTATGACAAGAATATATAATGTAGATGAAAAATCAGCATCAATAATGAATATTTTCATAGGTTTATTAGCAGTAATAATTGATGTCATATTTGTAATTCAAGGTGACTATTTTGCTGCTGGTACTGGGTTGCTATTTGCATTTACATATTTGTTTACAGGCATTAATGGTATATTTGATTTGGATAAAAGACCATATGGTTGGTATAGTCTGTTTGTAGCAATAAATGCAATATCATGTGCACTTTTAAGTTTATCTGATGGAGATTTGAGATTCTTTATAATTTGGATATTATGGGGAATACTATGGTCAACTACCTTTATAGAAATAATACTAAAAAAGAATTTAGGTAAACTTGTTTCTTATTTAGCTATATTTGAAGGAATATTCACAGCATGGATACCAGGATTTTTAATGTTAATTAATAATGGTAGTTAAGTTGATGAATTATGATATAAATTGGAATAGAGTTTAAATGAATTTACTTTAAAAATTTAAATAAACAAGAGAAATCTAGTTTGAAAGTTTATATTGTAGAAGCTTTCAGACTAGATTTTTTATTATAAAAAACTTTATTAATTTACAAAGTAGGGTATATAGTATATGATAAATTATATTATTGAAGTAAATTAAATATAACAAAATAGTATACAATATATTGCTATATTTATAAACTGGAGGAATTAATATGAGCAAAAAGCATAGTATATATGTAGTCTTAATAGTGATACTATTAATTATGATAGCATCTTTTGTAAATAATAAAAATAATGAAAATAATGAAAATACTAACGAAAAAAATAGAGCAGAAGATATAGAACCATTATCTAAAAAGCACGCTATAAATATATTAAAAGCTGAATATGGAGACTATATATTAGCTAACGAAGATGATATAAAAATAAAAGGCGATGAATATATTATAGATGTTTCTGTTTACATAGAAGATGATGAACCACATGAAGATTTAGGAGAACATGAACATGAGCAAAGCTTAGGTGTTCATAAAATTAATATGTACACAGGAGAATTAATAATACCAGATGAAAGTACAGAAAATAAGTAAAATAAGTGTGTATCAAATGTGGAAGTTTTTATAATTAATGTACACTAAAACTAAATATGATATAATAAATGACATATATAAGTAGTTTGGAGGTATATAGTTGAAAACTTTAGAAAATGAAATGAAGTACTTACAATTGTTATCAAAACAGTATCCTAGCATATCAAAAGCTAGTACTGAAATTATAAATTTAGAAGCAATATTAAATCTGCCAAAAGGAACAGAACATTTTTTAACAGACATACATGGAGAATATGAGCCATTTGTACATGTTCTAAAAAATGGTTCAGGTGTTGTAAAAAGAAAGATAGAAGAGTTATTTTCAAATACTATGAGAGAAAGTGAAAAAAAAGCTTTAGCGACACTTGTATATTATCCAGAACAAAAACTAGAATTAATAGTAAAAGAAGAAGAAAATATAGATGATTTTTATAGAATAAATATATACAGACTTATAGAATTATGTAGGTATGCATCTAGTAAATATACAAGATCTAAGGTTAGGAAACTTCTACCTAATGATTTTAAATATATAATAGAAGAACTTCTACATGAAAATATCGATAGTAAGCACAAGCAAGAGTATTATAAGAGTATAGTAGAGACAATTATAGAAATAGATAGAGCTAAGGAATTTATAATAGCTGTATCAAAAGTAATACAAAAGCTAGTAGTAGATAGATTACACATACTAGGAGATATATATGATAGAGGTCCAAGACCAGATATAGTTATGGATACATTAATGGATTACCATAGTGTTGATATACAATGGGGGAATCATGATATATTATGGATGGGAGCAGCAGCAGGACAAAAAACTTGTATAGCAAATGCTCTTAGAATATCTGCAAGATATGCAAATTTAGATATAATAGAAGATATTTATGGAATAAACCTATTACCACTAGCTACTTTTGCAATGGATGTTTACAAAGATGATCCTTGTAATAACTTTATGCCTAAAATAAGTGATGAAGATGTATCAAGTACAGAAAAATCGTTAATAGCAAAAATGCACAAGGCAATAAGTATAATTCAATTTAAGCTTGAAGGACTAGTTATAAATGAAAGACCAGAGTTTGACATGAAACATAGACTGCTTCTTAATAATATAAACTATGATGAAGGAACAATATCATTGAAAGGAAAAGTTTATAAATTGAAAGATTCTAATCTTCCAACAATAGATAAGAATAATCCATATAAGCTTACAGAAAAAGAAAGTTTAGTTATTGAAAAATTAGTATCATCATTTAAAAATAGTGAAAAACTTCAGAAACATGCTTCTTTCTTATTCTCAAAAGGAAGTATATATTTAACTGCTAATTCAAATTTATTATTTCATGGATGCATACCTTTAAATGAAGATGAAAGTTTTAAACGTATGACTCTACAAGGACAAGAGTATAGTGGTAAGGCGTTAATGGATAAAATGGAAGCTTTAGCAAGAGAAGGGTACTTCTTTAAAGAAAAAACAGAACAAAAACAGTATGGTATGGATATAATGTGGTATCTATGGACTGGTAAATGTTCATCTTTATTTGGAAAAGATGATATGACAACTTTTGAAAGATACTTTATTAATGAAAAAGAAACTCATAAAGAGAATAAAAATCCATATTTTAAGTTAAGAGAAGATGAGAATATGTGTAGAAAGATATTTAACGAGTTTAATTTAGACTTTGAAGAATCTCATATTATAAATGGTCATGTTCCTGTAGAAAGTAAAAATGGAGAAAGTCCGATAAAAGCTAATGGAAAAATTCTTGTTATAGATGGAGGATTTTCAAGAGCTTATCAAAATAAAACAGGAATAGCTGGCTATACATTAATATATAACTCTAAAACTTTACAGCTGGTATCTCATGAGCCATTTACATGTGCAGAAGAAGCTATAGTAAATGAAAGTGATATATTATCAACAACAATAGTTGTAGAGCATAAAGTAAATAGAAAAACTGTAAGAGATACAGATGCTGGTAAAAAATTAGAAGAAGAGGTAAAAGATTTAAAATTACTTTTAATGGCATATAAAAAAGGTTTAATAAAAGAAATTCAGTAAATAGGAGTCGAAAGGCTTCTATTTTTTATGCAAAAATCACAATAGTAGTATGAAGTTGTAAAATTAAGGGAAAAATTAATAATAATCTAAGATGGAGGTAGCTTATGAATTTATTAAAAGATAGTAAAACTAAAGATAATTTAATGAGAGCTTTTGCAGGAGAAAGCCAAGCGAGAAACAGATACACTTTTGGAGCAAGCCAAGCCAAGGGCCAAAATTTAGCATTAATAGGACAGGCATTTACTTATACTGCAGATCAAGAAAGGGCACATGCTAAAGTATTTTATAATCATTTAAAAGATCTTTCTGGTCAAACAATATTTATAGACGGTGGTTATCCAATAGATATATATGATAATATATCTCAAACTCTAAGAGCAGCTCAACATAATGAATATGAAGAATGGGAAGATGTTTATAAAGAATTTGCTAAGGTTGCAATGGAAGAAGGATTTACAAATGTAGCAAATTCTTTTAACAAAATAGCAGAAATAGAAAAGATACATGGAGACAGATTTGGTAATTTTGCTGATAAGTTAGAGTCAAACACGCTTTTTAAAAGTGATAAAGAAGAACAATGGATATGTTTAAACTGCGGCCATGTACATACAGGTAAAGAGGCTCCAGGAGTATGTCCTGTATGTTCTCATCCACAAGGATATTTTATATTATACTCAAACTCTCCATTTGAAAATTAACATTACAAATTATGGTATGAAAAAGTTTTCAAAACTATTGACATAGATTTATTAATATTATAAAATTAAATTTATAAAATACGAAATGAATTTAATTAAAATAAATCGATAAAATGGATTGTTACTGATTGAGCAGGCAATACCTAAGTTAGGACACGAAGTTTTTGTGTCTTGATTTAGGTATTTTATTTTTAAAAGATTGAAATTATGGGTATAAATAATAGAAATTCAATTAAAAGAGGTGAGTAAATATCTATGATTATTGAAAAAATTTATAACAACAATGTAGTATTGGTTATAGATAAGGAAAGTAAAAAAGAACTAGTGCTCACTGGATGTGGAATAGGGTTTCAAAAAAAGATAGGACAAGAAATTGATAAAAGTAAAATAGAAAAAAAGTTTATTACAGAGGATGATACCTTTAAACAAAAGATAATAAAATTAGCAAGTGAAGTAGATGAAAAAGTATTTGATACTAGTTCTAATATAATAGAATATGCAGAGAAATTTTTAAATACTGAGTTAGATGATTATATATACGCATCATTAACAGATCATATATCATTTGCTCTTAAAAGATTTGAAGAAAATATAGAGATAAAAAATGATTTACTATATGAAATAAGAAGAATTCATAAAAGAGAGTTTGAAGTTGGAAAATGGGCAATAGATTATATTAATAAACAACTTAATGTGAAATTTCCAATAGATGAAGCTGGATTTATAGCAATGCATATAGTTAATGCAAATTATAAAGAAAGTACAAGTGAATCATTTTTAATGACTAAAATAGTTAAGGATATACTTAATATAATAAGGTATTATTATTCAGTTGAATTTGAAGAAGATGATTATAACTATGATAGATTAATAACTCATTTAAAGTTTTTTGCAACAAGACTAATTAAAAAAGAAATATTAGATAACAAGAATAATGAACTTATAGATGTAATAAAATTAAAATATGAAAGTGCATATAATTGTGCATGCAAAATAAAACAATTTATAGAACAAAATCATGAGTATATTGTAAGTGAAGATGAAATACTTTACCTTACATTGCATATAAATAGAGTTATATCAGCAATAAAAGATAATGAAAATTAAATACTTAAACTAATATAGTAAACAATAAAAGATTGTTACTGGTTAAGCAGGCAAGACTTAAGTTTATAAATATGTATTTAATAGTTTAGGAATAGTGTTATTAATTAAGGAGAATATTACATAGTAATATTATCTTTAATTAATAGCGTAAATTCCAGCTATTTATACTTATTATAAATTTAAGTCTTTTTATATTTAAAAAAATTATAGGAGGATAACTATGAAAAAATTATTTGGTGTTTTACAAAAAGTAGGAAAAGCATTAATGTTACCAGTTGCATTACTTCCAGCAGCGGGTATACTTCTAGGTGTTAGTAATGCGCTAGCAAACCCACAACTAATACAAATGATGCCTTTTCTAGACAATACAACTTTCCAACTTATAATTAAAATAATGGAAAAGTCAGGTGGAATAGTATTTGATAATTTACCTTTATTATTTGCAGTAGGTACTGCAGTTGGTTTAACTGAAGGTGAAGGTGTTGCAGGATTAGCTGCAATTGTTGGTTTATTAATAATGAATACATCTATGGGAATTATGGCTGGAGTAACTCCAGAATTAGCTGGGGCTGTTCCTGGCTTAAAAGGAAACCCAATGTATACAATGGCTCTTGGAGTTCCAACTCTTCAAACTGGAGTTTTTGGCGGTATTATAATAGGTATAATTGCTGCAGGACTTTATAAAAAGTTCTACAAAATTGATTTACCTCAATATTTAGGATTCTTTGCAGGTAAAAGATTCGTTCCAATAGTAACAGCAGCAAGTGCTATATTAATAGGTATAATATTATCATTTATATGGCCTCCAATACAAAATGGATTACTTTCATTCTCTAAAACAGTAATAGAGGCAAATATAACAATAGCAGCATTTTTATTTGGTATAGTTGAAAGAGCATTAATACCATTTGGTTTACATCACGTATTTTATAATCCATTCTGGTATCAATTTGGTGAATATACAAATAATGCGGGTCAACTAATAATGGGTGACCAAAGTATATTCATGGCTCAACTTAAAGATGGTGTAGCATTTACAGCAGGTACTTTTATGACTGGTAAGTTCCCATTCATGATGTTTGGTCTTCCAGCAGCAGCGCTTGCTATGGTTCATACTGCTAAGCCAGAAAAGAGAAAGTTTGTTGCAGGTATAATGGCATCAGCAGCCCTTACTTCATTCTTAACAGGTATAACTGAACCAATAGAATTCGCATTTTTATTTGTAGCTCCAGCATTATTTGCAGTTCATTGTTTATTTGCAGGATTATCATTTATGTTAATGCAATTATTAAATGTTAAGATAGGTATGACATTTTCAGGAGGTCTTTTAGATTTCTTACTATTTGGAGTTTTACCAAATAGAACTCCATGGTATTTAGCAATACTAGTAGGATTAGGATTTGCAGTAGTTTACTACTTCGGATTTAGATTTATAATAACTAAGTTTAACTTAAAGACCCCAGGTAGAGAAGATGATATAGAAAAATCAGAAGGTGCTGTATTAAATAATAGTGAGTTAGCAGCAGGAATATTAGAAGCTTTAGGAAATAAAGAAAATATAAAAAGCTTAGATGCTTGTATAACTAGACTTAGAGTAGCAGTTGATGATATAGAAAAAGTTGACCAAGATAAATTAAAATCACTAGGTGCAGCAGGTGTTATGGTAATAGGTAATAACATTCAAGCTATATACGGACCTAAATCAGATACATTAAAATCAGAAATAAATGAGATAGTATCAGGAAAAGTTAAAGTAAATAAAAAAGTAGAAGAGCCAGTAATAGAAGTTAAAGAAGAAAAAATAGACTCTAATGAAGAAATATTATCATTAACTAATGGTGATATATTAGATATATCAAAAGTTCCTGATGAAGTATTTTCAACAAAATTAATGGGTGATGGATTTGCTATAGATTCATCTGATGGAAATATATATTCACCAGTAGATGGTAGTGTAGAGGTAATATTCCCTACAAAGCATGCTGTAATAATAAAATCAAAAGGTGGCAGAGAAGTACTTATACATTTAGGAATAGAAACTGTTAAGTTAGAAGGTAAAGGCTTTGAAATGTTTGTTGAAGTAGGGCAACAAGTTAAAGCTGGAGATAAATTAGTTGAAATGGATTTAGACTATATTCGTGAAAATGCAACATCAACAATAAGTCCGGTAATATTTACCAATTTAGAAGAGGGCGAAAAAGTTAAAGTAAAAACAGGTAAAACATTCGCTAAAGAAAGCAATAGAGTAAATATAACTAAGTAAAAAAAGAAAATTGACAAATATTTAGAAAACCTAGCGAATACGCTAGGTTTTTTGACATTAAAGATGAAATGGAGTATAATTAACGAGTAAATTTAATCGTAGAATGATGATTTAAAATGAGGTGGAAAGTGTGGATAATATAGTGATACAACCCGTATTAGTAGGTGGAGATATAAACTGCTATAGCGTGGCAAGAGCATATCATGAAGCATATGGAGTAAAATCTATAGCCTTTGGTAGATATGCATTAGGAGCAACTAAAGATAGTAATATAATAGATTTTAGAATAGACCCAAGAATAACGGAAGAAAAAGAATTTATACAAGTTTTACTAAAAACTGCAGATGAATTATCAGCGCCTAATAAAAAGCTAATATTAATGGGATGTACGGACGAATATGCAGAGTTAATAATAGACCATAGAGATATACTAAAGGAAAAATACATAGTTCCTTACATAGATAGTGAACTAAAAAATAAATTAATAGAAAAAGAATTATTCTATAATATGTGTGAAGAAAAAGGATTAGATTATCCTAAAACTTTTATATACTCAAAAGGTGATAAAATAGAAGACTTTGGATTTAACTATCCAGTAATAATAAAGCCATCTGATAGTGTATTATATTGGCAGTTCCCATTTGAGGGTATGAAAAAAGCATATGTTGCTAATAATGAAAAAGAATTTATAGAAATTACTTCTGCAATATATAGTGGTAAGTATGATAAGAACTTAATAATACAAGACTTCATACCGGGTGACGATTCAAATATGAGAGTTTTAACTTGCTACTCAGATCAACATGGTAAAGTTAAAATGATGTGTTTAGGACATGTATTATTAGAAGAACATACTCCAAAAGGTATAGGAAATCATGCTGCTATAATTACAGAGTATGATGAAGCTTTAATGGAAAAGTTTAAAGCATTCTTAGAAGATATAAATTATACAGGTTACTCAAACTTTGATATAAAGTTCGATACAAGAGATAACACATATAAGGTGTTTGAAATAAACTTAAGACAAGGTAGAAGTAACTACTATGTTACAAGTTCAGGAAATAACATAGCAAAATATATAGTAGAAGACAGAGTATACAATAAAGAATTAGATTTAAAAATTCAAAAAGATGCTTTCTTCTGGCATGTTATACCTAATAATGTAGTTTATAAATATGTAAAAGATCAAAAATTAGTAAATAAAGCTAAGAAATTAGTAAGCGAAGGAAAAAGTGCAACTTCATTTGGATATGAAAAAGACTTAAAAGGAAACTTTAAGAGAAGATGGTATATATTCTTATACAATATAAACCAAATGAGGAAGTTTAAAAAATACTGCAAATAGATTGGTGATGTATATATGAAAACTAACAAGACAGTTGGAGTAATGGGTGGACTAGGCCCGATGGCTACAGTTTATTTTTATGACATGGTAGTTAGATTAACAGATGCAAGCTATGACCAAGACCATATAGATATGGTTATAACTAATCGCGCAACAACACCAGATAGAACAGATTTTATAATAGGTAAATCTGATAAATCTCCAGCAAATATACTTATAGAAGATGCTAAGAAATTAGAGGCATTTGGATGTAGCTTTTTAGTAATAACTTGTAATACAGCACACTATTTCTACAATGAAATATCAAGTAGTGTTAGTATACCTACTTTAAATATAATAGAAGAAACAGTTAAATATGCTCATGAAAAAGGATATAAAAAACTTGGGATATTGGCCACGACTGGTAACATTCAGACGAAGTTATATCAAAATATGTGTGAAAAGTACAGTATAGATTATTTAGTATTAGATGATAATAGACAACAGTATATAATGGATATAATTTACAAAGATATTAAAAGTGGAAAACCTGCAAACATGGGCAAATTTAATTTAGTTGTAGATTATTTAAAAGAAAATAATTGTGATGGAGCTATACTTGGATGTACAGAGTTATCAATACTTAAAAATGATAATGATTTAGATAATGACTTTTATATAGATTCATTAGAAGTATTAGCAAGAAGAACTATAGTAAAATCTGGTAAAGTTGATAAATGCAATGATAAAATAATAGTATAAAAATTTATAATTTCTAAAATATTTAAAATAGAGTAGTTAAAACTACTCTATTTTTGAATATAAAAATTCGCTTTAAAATCTAATTATTATAATAAGTAACATATTTAACAATTATTTGTAAAACAAATTTTATAAATAATATGATATACTACATACGAAAGAAAACTTATGAGGAGGGGCTAAAATATGAAATTATCAAATATAATGAATGAAGTTAAATTTTCTTCAGTTAAGCCTTGGAATGAAATAAAAGATACTAAAATAAAAGACTTAGCTTACAATTCTTCAAAATGCGAAGATGGATATATATTTATAGCAATAAAAGGAGAAACAGTAGATGGGCACAAGTATGCAAGTGATGCATATAAAAGAGGTTGTAGAGTATTTATATTACAAGATGATGTAGAACTTAATGATGATGCCATAAAACTAATAGTAGAAGATAGTAGAGTTGCTTTATCAAAAATGTCAGCTAACTATTTTGGTAATCCATCAAAAGAATTAAAAGTTATAGGAGTAACAGGAACTAAAGGAAAAACTACTATAACAAATTATATAAGTGAAGTTTTAAATAAGTCAGGTGTAAACACTGGAGTTATAGGAACTAACGGTACATTTTATAATGGGATAAGTGAAAAAACAGTAAACACAACACCAGAAAGTTATGAACTTCATAGGATATTTAGAACTATGCTAGATAACGGTGTAAAATGTGTATCTATGGAAGTTTCATCAGGTGGAATAATGATGGAAAGAGTTAAAAATGTAGACTTTGATATAGCAATATTTTCGAATTTATCACCAGATCATATTGGGCCAAAGGAACATCCAACATTTGAACACTATTTAGATTGTAAAGCTAGATTATTTACATTAGCTAAACATGGAATAATAAATATAGATGATGAACATGCAAAAGATATAATTAAAAAAGCTACATGTGATATAGAAACATTTGCAATAGAAAAGGATGCTAATTTAGTAGCTAAAAGTATAGAATACTCAAGAGCTTTAGATTCTTTAGGAGTTAGCTTTAAATGCGAAACTAAAAATGACAGCTTTGATGCTTACATATGTTCACCTGGGACATTTAGTATATATAATGCATTAGCAGTCATATCTGTATGTAGATACTTAAATGTTAAGCAAGACGTAATGTTAGATGCCCTTAAAAATGCAAAAGTAAAAGGAAGAGTTGAAGTATTACCAATACTTGAAGATGCGACTATAATAATAGACTATGCTCACAACGGAGTAAGTTTAGAAAATATACTACAAACACTTAAAAAATACGATCATAATAGAGTAATATGTTTATTTGGGTCAGTTGGTGGAAGAACAGAATTAAGAAGAAAAGAACTTGGAGATGTTGCAGCGAGAGAATGTGATTTATGTATATTAACAAGTGATAATCCAGACTTTGAAGATCCGATGAATGTTATAAAGGATATAGCTGAATCATTTGAAAATACAAATTGTGAGTATATAGTTGAGCCTGATAGAAAGATAGCTATAGAAAAAGCTATAGAAATAGCTCAAGAGGGTGACATGATAGTATTTGCAGGAAAAGGACATGAGGAATATCAATTAATAAAAGGTGAGAGAGTACCATTTAGTGAAACTGAAATAGCTATAAATGCAGCTAAGAAAAGAACTAAGTCTAAAGATACAAGTGTATTAGCATAAGATAAAATTTATATAGTATTAACATATAATGAAAGAATTTTAGTTAAAATAATAATTAATATTCTTTCATTATTTAAATATAGGGGAGAGGCATATGAAAAATATAGTTAATGCATCATGGTTAAAAGATAATCTAGATAATGAAAAATTAGTTATAGTAGACTGTAGGTTTAATTTAATGGATAAGGACTATGGAAGAAAAAGCTATGAAGAGGGGCATATAAAAAAGGCTGTAAGAATAGATTTAGAAACACAGCTATCAAGTGAAGTAAAAGAGTTTGGAGGAAGACATCCACTTCCTACGATAGACGAACTTAAAGAAACTTTTGAAAGTATAGGTATAAGTAATGATTCTATAGTTATTGCTTATGATGAAGGGGATTTAGCAGGACCATCAAGGCTTTGGTGGATATTAAAATATATGGGTCATAAAAATGTTTACATATTAGATGGAGGGATTAATTCTTTTAAAGAATTAAATGGAGAAATAGTTACTGATGTTACTAGAGTAGTAAGAGGTAACTTTGACATATTAATTAATGAAAATATGATAGTTGATATGTCCTATGTAAAAGAAAAACTTTATAATAAGAACGTAGCAATAGTAGACTCTAGAGAAAATATAAGATATATTGGAGAGTGGGAACCTGTAGATAAAAAGGCTGGACATATACCAGGTGCGCTAAATTATTTCTGGCTGGATATATTAGATAAAGGTGAAAATTCGATAAAAATAAAATCAAAAGAAGACTTAAGTGTTCTTTTTGAAAAATTAAATGATTATGATGAAGTTATAGTTTATTGTGGTTCAGGTATAACAGCATGTCCAAATAGTCTAGCACTTACAGAAATAGGAATAAAACACAAAGTCTATCCAGGAAGCTTTAGTGATTGGATAAGCTATGATGATAATAAAGTAGATACTAAGTAAAGATAATTATATAGACTTAAAAAAGGGAAAGGTAAAATACTTTCCCTTTTTTTAAAGGAGGGATTTATGGGTAAAGAAACTATACTTTTAGCATTAATTGAAAAAACTAGCTTAACAATAGTTTTATTTATAATAATATGTAAAATAAAAAACTTTAAATATATATTTCAAAAGGATTCATATAAATTACAGGACTTAATTTTTATATCAATGATATTTACAGCATTAGCCATACTTGGAACTTACAACGGTGTAAATGTTGAAGGGTCTCTTGCCAATACTAGAATAATTTCTATAGTATCTGGAGGAATTTTATTTGGACCATTTGTAGGAGTATCATCAGGAATTATATCAGGATTTCATAGATTTATTATTGATATTAATGGAATAACATCTATGCCATGTTTTATATCTAGTATAATTGCAGGATTATTATCAGGATATGTTAGCAAAAAGGTAGTAGATAAACATAAATGGTTTTATGGAATTATATGTGGGGTAATAGTAGAGAGTATAACAATGTGTTTAATATATTTCTTATCAAAGCCAAGTGATATAGCTATATATATTATAAGACAAATTTATGTTCCAATGATAGTTGGACAAGTTGGTATAGGTTTTTTAGTATCAATTGTAAATGATATAAGAAAAGAGAAAGAAGAAATAGCAGCATTTCAGTCAAAACTTGCACTTGATATAGCTAATAAAACTCTACCTTACTTTAGGTCTATTAACTTAGAGTCTCTCCAAAAGATATGCACTATAATAAAAGAAGAAATAAATTCAGACGCTGTAAGTATAACAGATACTAAAGGTGTATTGGCATATGTAGGTGTAGGAGAAGATGTATATAAAGATGATAATATAGAACTTAGCAATATAACAAGAGAGGCAATGGAAGAAGATAAGATATTAAATGTAAAAGTGGATAAAAATGAATATTCTTTAAGTGAGAAGGTAAATCTTAAAACCGCACTTATTATACCTCTTAGAGATTCTCAAGGAGTTATAGGGAGCTTAAAAATCTACTATACAGAAAAATATGATATGAGTTATTCTAAAAAATCTTTAGCTATAGTTTTATCTCATATTATTTCAACTCTTATGGAAATATCTAAAATTGAAGAAATAAAAACTGCTAAAAACAAAGCTGAAATAAAGGCATTACAAACTCAAATAAATCCTCATTTTTTATTTAATGCATTAAACACAATAACGTCTTTTATCAGAATAAATCCAGATAAAGCAAGAGATCTTATAATTAATTTATCAACATATATGAGATACAATTTAGAAGTAAATAGTAATTTAATAGCTATTAATAAAGAGTTAGAACAAGTAAAAGCATATGTAGAAATAGAAAAAGCAAGATTTGGAGACAAATTAACTGTAATTTATGATATTGATGAAGATATAGATGTGAAAATGCCAAGTTTAATAATACAGCCATTAGTAGAAAATGCAATTATACATGGAATAAGAGAAAATGGTGGATATGGAATTGTAACAATAAGTGTAAAAAAGGAAAAAGACAATACTAGAATTTGTGTTGAAAATGATGGTGTTACAATAGAAAGTGATATAATAAATAAGGTATATAAGGGTAATATGCCAGAAAACAAAATTGGATTATATAATGTGCATTTAAGACTTAAATTAATTTATGGACAAGGTTTAAAAATAAATCAATTAGAACCTGGAACTAAAATAGAATTTATTATTTAGGAGTTTTAGTATGAAAGCGATAATAGTTGAAGATGAATTTCCAGCAAGAGAAGAACTTAAATATTTTATAAATAACTTTAGCAATATAGATATTGTAAGTGAATTTGATAATGGTGTAGATGTATTAAAATTTATGCAAAAAAATAATATAGACGTAATATTTTTAGATATTAATATACCTATGTTTGATGGTATGTTATTAGCTAAAACTATAAATCAGTTTAAAAATAAGCCGAAGATAGTATTTATTACAGCATATAAAGAACATGCAGTAGATGCTTTTGAGTTAGATGCTTTTGATTATATATTAAAGCCATACTCAGAAGAAAGAATAGTTTCTACTTTAAATAAGCTATGTCAAGTAGAGTTTTTAAAGCTGGAGTCTGAAAATAGACAAGTTAATTTATCTAATATAACTCTTTGGAAAGAGAATAAATTAGTAGTTATAAATACAGATGATATATATTATTGTGAAGCTAGAGAAAGAGAAACTCTAGTTTATACTAAAGAAAACGAATATATATCTAAAAAATCTATATTAGAATTTGAAAAGAAATTACCTTCAGATAAATTTTTCAAAGTTCATAGATCTTATATAGTAAATATAACTAAAATTAAAGAAATAATACCATGGTTTAATTCTACATATAAACTAAAATTAAATGATATAGACAATGAAGTTTATGTAAGTAGAAGTAAAATTAAAGAATTTAGGAAAGTTATGAACATATAATTGTATTTCATGTAGAAATTTTGCATCTCATGTTGAAAAACTACTTATTAAAATGAAAAAACGTTATTATTTAATAGAATTAATAATGAAATAATAAAATTTTAATAAGGGAGAAAAGGGTATGATAACATTTATAAGTTGTTTAGCAATTTTAATAGCTGGATACTTTATCTATGGAAATGTAGTTGAAAGATCAGTAAGATTAAGTGATGCAAGTTCTACACCAGCAGTTAAATTAGAAGATGGTGTAGATTATATGCCAATGCCTTGGCATAAAGTATTTTTAATACAATTTTTAAATATAGCAGGTACAGGTCCAATATTTGGAGCTATAATGGGAGCATTATTTGGTCCAGTTGCATTTTTATGGATAACGTTTGGTACTATATTTGCAGGAGGAGTACATGACTTCTTCTCAGGTGTTATATCTATGAAACATGATGGTACTTCTGTTTCTGAAATAGTTGGTATTTATTTAGGAAAAAATATGAAAAATGTTATGAGAGTATTCTCTGTAATATTATTAATATTAGTTGGTACAGTTTTCGTAACATCTCCAGCAGGATTATTAACATCTATGACTGGTATAGATAAAAATATATGGGTTGTTTTAATAATAATATACTACTTATTAGCTACAGTTTTACCAGTTGATAAGGTTATAGGTAAAATATATCCAATATTTGGAGCATCGTTATTATTCATGGCAATAGGTTTAGCTGGTGCTATGATAATAGGTCACTTTAAGGGAACAATGGTAATGCCAGAAATGAATTTACAAAACATGCATCCAGAAGGATTATCTATATTCCCATTCTTATTTACTACTATAGCTTGTGGTGCTTTATCAGGATTCCATGCTACACAATCACCTATGATGGCAAGATGTATACACAGAGAAACTGAAAGTAAAAAAGTTTTCTATGGGGCAATGGTTGTTGAAGGTATAGTTGCTTTAATATGGTGTGCTGTTACAATAGCATTCTTTGGAGATAGTTTATCAATACAAAGTGCTTTAACAGAGTTTGGTGGACAATCAGGAGTAGTAGGAGTATTATCTAAAGAATTATTAGGTCCTATAGGTTCAATTTTAGCAGTACTTGGTGTTGTTGCTTGTCCTATAACAAGTGGAGATACTGCATTTAGAAGTGCTAGACTTACTATAGCTGATGCATTTAAGATAAAGCAAGAAGGATTATTAAGCAGATTTAAGTTAGCTATACCACTATTTGTAGTTTGTATATTCTTAACTACAATAGACTTTAACGTAATCTGGAGATACTTTGCTTGGTCTAACCAAACATTAGCAACTATATTCTTATGGACAGCAACAGTATACTTACTTAAGAATAAAGCTAATTACTGGATGACTTTAATACCAGCAACATTTATGAGTGCTGTATGTATGGCATATATATTACAAGCAAAAGAAGGATTTAGATTAGATGCGATGTTATCTAATGGAGTAGGAGTAGTTGTAGCTGTAGTATTATTTGTAGCATTTATGGTAAGCAAAAAGAATATAAAAGTAAATGATGAGTTTGATAAAGTAGCTCAATAATTATATCAAAAGAGTGTCTCAAAATGATTTTTATCATTCTGTAGGCATTCTTTTTATATGAAAAGATTAATATTTATTTTAGATAGTTTTTTATTACTAAGGTATATATTAACAAACAAAAAGCTTATAGCAATTGCTATAAGCTTTTATATTATACGTTAAATCTAAATAATATAACGTCTCCATCTTTAACTATATATTCTTTTCCTTCAAGTCTTACAAGACCTTTTTCTTTAGCAGCAGTCATAGTACCAACAGTTACTAAATCATTAAATGCTATAGTCTCTGCACGGATAAATCCTCTTTCTATATCAGAGTGGATTTTTCCTCCAGCAGCAGGCGCTTTTGTTCCTACTTTTATAGTCCAAGCTCTAACTTCTTGAGGTCCAGCTGTTAAGTAAGATACAAGGCCTAGTAAAGCATAAGAAGACTTTATTAACTTATCAAGACCAGATTGTTCAAGTCCTAGTGTTTCTAAGAATTCCATCTTTTCTTCATCAGTATCAAGTTCAGCTATCTCTGCTTCTATTTGAGCACAAACAACAACAACTTCAGCACCTTCAGTTGATGCGAATTCTCTAACTCTAGCAACATATTCATTATTTTCAGCTTCATCAGCTAAATCATCTTCACATACATTTGTAGCGTATATTACAGGCTTAGATGTAAGTAAGTTTAATGAATCAACGAATTTTTGTTGATCTTCAGTAAAGTCCATAGTTCTTACACATTTACTATCTTCTAAAGTAGCCATTATTTCTTTTAAGAATTCAAGCTCTGAAGCCAACGATTTATCGGCTTTAGCAGCCTTAGTATTTTTTTGTATTCTTCTTTCTAATATTTCGATATCAGAGAATATTAACTCTAAGTTTATAGTTTCGATATCTCTTAAAGGATCAACACTTCCATCAACATGAACAACGTTAGGATCTTCAAAACATCTAACAACATGAACTATAGCATCAACTTCTCTTATATGTGATAAGAATTTGTTCCCTAAACCTTCACCTTTAGAAGCTCCTCTAACAAGTCCTGCTATATCACAGAATTCTATAGCCGTTGGAACTATTTTTTTAGAATCGTATAACTCCTTTAATTTATCTAATCTTTCATCTGGAACAGCAACCACACCAACGTTTGGCTCTATTGTACAGAAAGGGTAGTTTGCAGATTCAGCTCCTGCTTGAGTTATTGCATTAAATAATGTACTTTTACCTACATTTGGTAGACCTACTATACCTAATTTCATAGTCATCGTCCTCTCTTTTTATGATATTTATATGTTTATGACAGTTATACTATCAAAAATTATATTATAAATTTAAACAACCTATTACCAGGTGAAACCTAGTCAATAAGCTACTTTAATAAATTTACAAAAATCTATTTTAGACATACATATTGATTATACATCATATATATAATAACTGTAAACTAGGCTTTTATCAAAGCTAATTAAGTGATTACATCTATTTAAATCATTTTAGCAATATAGATGTAATTAGTTTTAAGCAATAGACCTACTTTATAGGATATTTAAAATAGAATTTATATATTGGGGTTGATATAATGTGGATTTCAATAGCTCTATGTATATCTTTAGCTTTAAGTTTTATATTTAATGGTTATATTGAAAATATATTTATAGTTTTAACCACAGCATTATTTTATAAGCAAATAATAATAAATAAAGAATATAAATATATGGTTATAGCTCTTATTATTGCTTTCATTGGTACAAATTTCATGATAACTTTTGGTTTTAGGAACTATGTAAGCTTTAAAGATGTACAAGAGTTAAGAGAAAAGGAAAAAACTTTAGTATTATTAGTTTCAGAAGGGGAAGATAAAAATTATAATCTAAAGGAAAGAGCAACACAAATTTATTATGAGAAAGGTTATAAGTCACTTTTAACTAGTACTAAAAATCTATATGATTATAAAAGTTACTATAATAAATTAGGATCTAGTAATTTTAAAGGTCAAGCTGAAGAGATAGCACAAAAACTAAGATATAATTTAGGAGAAGGATATGAAGTAGCAAATTCATATATGTACTCAATGCCATACTTTGAAGATTCAATGGAGAATATTGTATCAAAAGGTTATAAAAAAATTATAATTTGCCCTTTATTTATGACAGAAGGTAAAGATTATGAAATATTTAAGCAAAGATATGAAAAACTAAGTTTAACTTCTCATAATTTAGTGGGTATAGATATATTAGAGCCTTTTTACAAATCAAATAATTTAGCAATGGTTTATAAAAATGAAATATTAAAAAATATAAGAAATGAAGGAAAAGATGCAGGTGTTTTATTAATAGGTTTGCATAATAAAAATAATTTAGAACAAGATATATTATTTAGAGAAAAAATAAAAAATTACATAGAATTAGAACAAAAAGATTTAGATATTCAAATAAAATTACCACTTTTAGAAAATAATAAAGACGACATAATAAAATCAGGAGAAGAATTACTAGAATATGGAATTAACACCTTGTATGTTGTTCTACCTACATGTACAATTGATACTATGTATACAAAACATTTAGTAAGTAGCATACTTGAAAACTTAGATATGGGAAATACTAAGTTTTACTATATAAATCCTGACAAAAAAATAGATGCGATAGTAGATGAACTTTTCACAAGAATATCATTGATAAAACAAATAGGAGGATAAGATGGAAAAAGACATTAAGAAAATAAACTTAGGTAATAATATTAACCTAACTCTAATACCGGCTAAAAAATTTAAATCTAATCTTGTTAGTATATATATCCAAAGATTATTGGATAAAAATGAAGTTACAAAAAATGCATTACTTCCAAGTATCATAACTAGCGGGTGCGAAAAATATCCAAGCTTAAGAGAAATATCTAATAAACTAGATGATTTATATGGTTCAGCAATGCTTTCGGATGTAAGTAAAAGAGGAGAGCGTCAAGTTATAAGCTTTAAAATGTTAAGTACTAATGAAAAGTATTTAGATGAAAAAATACTTAAAAGTTCATTGGAATTTTTAAATGAGGTAATAAATAAACCTTTAGTAATTGATGGAGGATTTAAAAAAGAGTATTTAGATGTAGAAAAAGTAAACTTAAGAGATAGAATACAGGGTATTATAAATGATAAAGGAAGGTATGCCCTTGAAAGAGCATTTGAAGAAATGTGTAAAGACGAAAGATTTAGTATAAGTGAATATGGTTATGAAAATGAAATTGATGAAATAACTCCTAAAGATTTATATAATCATTATATAGAAATATTAAAAACATCTCCAATAGACATAGTGATAGAAGGAGATTTTAGTGAAAAAGAAATAATTGATATAATAAATAATACTTTTACTTTTGAGCGAGGTAATATAATAGACATACCAAGAGAAGATTATAAAAAGCAAGTAGACGAAGTTAAAGAAGTAATTGATAAAATGGATATAACTCAAGGTAAATTGGTTATAGGGTATAGAACTAATGTAGATTTTAGTGATATTAAAAAATATTATTCTTTAGTTGTAGGATGCAACGTACTAGGTGGAGGACCTCACTCTAAGATGTTTATAAATATAAGAGAAAAAGAAAGTTTATGCTACTATATTTACTCTTCTATTGAAAAATACAAAGGAATATTATTTGTATCATCAGGTATAGAAACTAAAAACTATGAAAAGACATTAGAATTAGTTAAGAAACAAATAGAAAGCTTAAAAGCTAAAGAAATATCACAAGAAGAATTAGATAATAGCAAAAGTGCATTAATAAACTCTATGAGATCTTTAGCAGATAGTATAGGTGGAATGTCTGATTTCTATTTTGCACAAGGAATGAGTAAAACAAATTCTACAGTAGAAGATATAATTAATTATATATCAGATGTTTCAGTAGAAGATATAGTTAAATCTTATGAAGATTTACAACTTGATACTGTTTATTTCTTAAGAAACTAAGTGAGGTGACATAAATGGAGAAAATAGTTAATGATATATTAAAAGAAGAAATTTATTATGAAAAATTAGAAAATGGACTAGATGTCTATTTTATGCCAAAGCATGGATTTACTAAAAAATATGCAATACTAGCAACTAATTATGGATCAAATGAGCTAGAATTTATTCCAATTGGTGAAGATAAAAAAGTAAGAGTAAATGAAGGTATAGCACATTTTCTCGAACATAAAATGTTTGAACAACCTGATGGAGGTAATGCATTTGATAAGTTTTCTAAATGGGGAGCAAGTGCAAATGCTTTTACAAATTTTACAATGACAGCTTATCTTTTTTCTGCAACAGAAAATTTTTATGAGAGTTTAGAACACTTAATAGACTATGTTCAAACTCCATATTTCACAGATGAAAATGTAGAAAAAGAAAAAGGTATAATTGAACAAGAAATAAAAATGTATAATGATGATCCAGATTGGAATGTTTATTTTAACTGCTTAAAAGCATTATATGTAAATTATCCAGTTAGAGTTGATATAGCAGGTACTGTTGAAAGTATTTATAAAATAGCTAAAGAAGAATTATATACTTGTTATAATACTTTCTACAATCCAGGAAATATGATGTTATTTGTTGTAGGAGATTTAGAAGAAGAAAAAGTAATGGAAGTTGCAAAGAAAGTTAATCATTATGATGTAGCTAAACTTTCAAATAAAATAGAAAAGTTTTATCCTGAGGAACCAGAACATGTTAATAAAAAAGAGATTATTGCTAAATTCCCAGTTTCTATGCCATCTTTTAATATTGCATTTAAAGATAATAACGTAGGTATTAAAGGAAGTGAACTTTTAAGAAAAGAAATAATTACTGAAATATTAATAGATATGATATTTAAAAGAGGAAGCTTATTATTTGAAGATTTATATATGAAGGGTCTTATAAACGACAACTTTGGAGGAGGATTCTCTTCTCAAATCGATTATGGATTTACAATAATTGGTGGAGAATCTAAAGATCCAAGAGCTGTTAAAAATACAATACTTGAATATATACAAAAATATAAATATGAAGGTTTAAGTAAAGAAGAATTTGAAAGAGTTAAGAAGAAAAAAATAGGTAGCTTCTTAAAGTATTTTGACTCTGTAAACTTTATTGCAAATAACTTTATATCTTATAAATTTAAAGAAATAAATTTACTAGATTATTTAGATGTATTAAAAGAAGTAACCTTTGATGAAGTAGTAGAAAGATTAAATTCTCATTTGAAAGAAGAATACTGTGTAATATCTATAGTAGAACCTAGTGAAAAATAAATTAAATAAAAAGCAAGGATGTTAAAAAGCACCCTTGCTTTTTTATTACAATAAAACTAAATTTTTTATTACAATAAAACTAAATTTATTATTGTTTTTTATACATATTACTTAAATTATTATTATCAATAATAATAGTTTTATTAGGCTATTTTGATAATAATATATAAAATTTTTATAATTTTTTTATATAGCTATACTGTAGTGATATCAATAGTTAAAACTTATATGAAAGACAGGAGAATGCAATATCATTAATTGACAAAAGATACAACTTCAACATATAATCAAGTTGTAGGTAACAAAAAACTTAAATAAAAAAAGAAGTTGTTTCTTTTGAATAGAGGTGAGTGTTTTGAGTAATATATATAAAAATATTAAGAAGAATTATGTATTTTTAATATCATTAATACTATCAATATGTGTGGTTGTAACGGGTATAATTTTACCAAATGAGTTTAGGAACATATCTAACAGCATATTTAAGATAATAATAAATAATTTTAGTTTCGTATATATAATAGCAATGCTTTTACTTGTACTGTTTGCTTTATTTTTAGTATTTAGTAAATATGGAAATATAAGACTTGGAAAAGATGATGATAGACCGGAATTTAGTAATCTATCTTGGTTCTCAATGTTATTTGGAGCTGGTATGGGTATTGGATTAGTATTCTTTGGAGCTATAGAACCTATGAAGCATTTTATAGCACCAATAGGAGCGAGTTCAGGATCTAATGAAGCTGTAAAGTTTGCTATGCAACAATCGTTTATACACTGGGGGCTTCATCCATGGGCAGCATACTCTATAATGGGATTGGCACTTGCATATTTCCAATTTAGAAAAGGTGCTCCAGGACTTATAAGTAGTATATTTTTACCGATACTAGGTGAAAAGGGTGTAAAAGGACCAATAGGTAAAACTATAGATATATTAGCAGTCTTTACTACTGTAACAGGAATAGCTACATCTCTAGGTATGGGTACTATGCAAATTGCTGGAGGATTAGAATATGTATTTAATATAGAAAATACTATCAAAGTACAAATTATAATTATAGCAATTGCAACTGTACTTTATATATTAAGTTCTACTAGTGGATTAGATAAAGGAATAAAAATATTATCTAATATAAACTTAAGCTTAGCAGGATTTATATTAATAGGAGCTATATTGATAGGACCAAAACTTGCTATGTTAAATAATTTCCAAAATGGAATGTTTGCATATGTAACAGAATTTGTATCTCAAAGTTTGTATATGGATTCAAGTAAAGAATGGATCGGACAATGGAGAGTATTTTATTGGGCACTTTGGATAGCTTGGATACCTTTTGTAGGAATATTTATAGCAAGAATTTCTAAAGGTAGAACAATAAGAGAGTTTATAATAGGTGTAACATTAGTACCTGCATTAGCTTGTATAATTTGGTTTACTGTATTTGGTACACTTGGAATAAATTTAGGTGCAGATTTTGCAACTACAGCTACTAAGGTAACTGAAGTAGCATTATTTGAAGTATTTTCTAAGTATCCATTTGGACAAATTTTATCTATAATTGCAATGGTACTTCTTTGTACGTTCTTTATATCATCAGCAGACTCGGCTACTTATGTCTTAGGTATGTTTACATCAGATGGAGATTTAAACCCAAGTGGTACTAAAAAGATAGTTTGGGGAGTTGTTCAAGCTACATTAGCAATAGCTCTTTTATTATCAGGTGGGCTTGAAACTTTACAAACCGTTTCAATAGTATCGGCATTTCCATTCACAATAATAGTACTACTTAGTATGGTATCGATTATTAAGGCATTAAGAGAAGAAGTAAAGGAAAATAAATTAAAATCTAAAAAAGAAGTATCTGAAAAATCTAAAGTTAAAAAGCTAAAAAATGCAATACAAAATTATATGATGTAATAAAGTTGAATATAAAATTAAAAACTAATATAAAAGTACAGGCTATAA
>NZ_JAFFPK010000011.1 GCF_017590215.1 Clostridium sp. CCUG 7971 | reverse complement strand
TTTTTAAACCTATACATACATCTTGATTTATTTTAAATAGTTTTGATTCTTTCTTATCTACACATACTGCTATATACATATTATTATTATCTACTATTCTAGCTACGGTATCTCCCTCTTTAACTTTCTCTTCATTTTCATTAGTTTCTTGGAAGTTGTTATTAGCTGACTTTATATCCTCTTTGCTTATACTATTTAGACTTTCTAAATTATATTTTTCTTCATTTTCATCAAATTTATAAGATAAAATACCTGATATACTACTGTTTATATTTTTCATGTTTTTATTTTTTTTACTAATTAATACCTCTTTTTGTTCTTTTTTAGTTTGTAGATTTTTTAATGTTATCTCATTACTTAATTTACTAGATTTATTCTTTGAGCTTTTGCTTGTCTTTTCAAGTTCTTCAATTTCTTTATTTAGTTCATTTATATCTTTATTTAAATCTTCAATATTATTGCTCATGTATATGCTTCCTATGTTTTGAGACTTCCTAACTTTTTCATGTTCTTTTGCTGATAAATTCAGTTCCCCACTTTCAGGTGCTTTTACTAAGTATTCATTTCTTATTATTAATCCCTTTTTTGTTATCTTAGCTTCTAAGTCTTCATTTTCTAATAAGAAAGTTGTTGTAGTTTTACCAAGAATTAATAATAAAACTTGAAATATAATATAAATAAAAACTCCCAATATTAATATATTAGAATATTTGACTTTTCTCATAGCACCATCCCCTATTTCGGTTAAATTATTTATACTATTTCTTCAAATCATATTGTATTCCCTTTTACTCATTACAATAAAAACAATACATACTTTTATTATTTTCTACTAAAATATTATGATATTTTCAATATATTCCATTAACTAATTACATTCATCAAAAATTCTTTTCACTTTAGCTACATATTGGCGAATGATTTCATGACTCTAGGGATATTTCATTTATGTTCAATTTTAAATATATGTTTTTTAAAATTATAAAAATAGTTTATAAAAATAAAAAAAGGACAAGTTTTAATTTATAAAACTTGACCTTATATTTTATTGATTATAATAATATAGTAATTATGTTACTGCTGCCTTCATTAATAATTTTTTGTAATGTTCTTTGTATTTTTACTCTTATTTCTTCTGGCATAGTATATAACTTACTCTGTAGTTGCTCTTTTACTAAGTCATGTAATGACTTCCCAAACATGTTAGATGCCCATATTTCACTTGGATTTTGCTCAAATTCATCTAATAAGTATTTAATCATTTCTTCTCCCTGATTTTGGTTTCCTACTATAGGAGATACCTCTGTTGATATATCTGCTTTTATTATATGAAGAGATGGGGCATTAGCTTTTAATTTTATTCCATATTGCTTTCCTTGTTTAATTATTTCAGGTTCTTCTAAGCTAAGTTCATCTAAAGATGGAGCTACTACACCATATCCTTTAGTCTTAGCATCTACTAATGCACTTTCTATTTTATCATACTCATTTTTAACTCTAGATAATTTAGTAACTAAACTTAATAACTGATGATCTCCTTCTATTTTGAAACCACTCTTCTCTTCTAATACATTATAGAATAATCCTTGTTTTGCAGTTAAATCAATACTTATAACCCCTTCACCAAGTTCTACATTATCTACTTCTGTATCTTCTAAGAATTCTAATTCTGAAAATCCTTGTACGATACTATCTATATCTCTTATTTTTCCTATTTCTGCTATACTTTGTTTTAATGTAAATATTATATTATTTTTAATCCAGTGATTATTTTCTAATCCTTCTACCCATTGTGGTAAATTTATTCTTATTTCATTTAATGGGAAATCATATAAAACTGTTTCTAAAACATCTTCTATATCATCTTCATCCATTGCCACTACATTTAATGGTACTATTGGTGCATCATATTTTTCTTCTAATTCAGCTCTTAAAGCTTCAGTTTCTTCGCTATATGGATCTAGTGTATTTAATACTATTGCAAACGGCTTATTTAAAGATTTCAATTCACCTATTACTCTTTCTTCTGCTGAAACATAACTTCTTCTATCTATTCCTGTAACAGAACCATCTGTTAAAACTACTATACCTATTGTTGAGTGGTCTCTTATAACTTTTTTAGTTCCTATTTCAGCTGCTTTTTCAAATGTCATAGCGTCTTGTGACCATGGAGTTGATACTAATCTTTGTTTTCCTTCTTCTTCGTGGCCTAATGCACCATCTACTATGTACCCAACACAATCAACCATTCTTACTTTCATAGAAACATTGTCTCTAATTTTTATTTCTACTCCATCAGCTGGAACAAATTTAGGTTCAACAGTCATTATTGTTTTTCCTGATCCACTTTGTGGAATTTCATCTTGAGTTCTTTCTTTTTTGAATTCATTTTCTATGTTCGGTAATACTAATTTTTCCATGAACTTTCTTATAAATGTAGATTTTCCTGTTCTTACAGGCCCTACTACACCTATATATATATCCCCTTGTGTTCTTTTCGCTATGTCCTCATATATGTTGTTCATATAATTCCCCTCCTGCATATAGTTTCTTAATAAATTATATTTTAGGGATGTCATTATTATTACAAAAATAAAAAAAAGCTAGGATTAAAATCCTAGCTTGTCATTTACTATTTCTTCCATTTCATGAGTTTTATTTCTCATCATTAATTCGATTACTACTTCATTAGCATTTGAACCTTGATGTAGAACAGAATATATGGCATTTGTTATAGGCATATCTATATTTAGTTTTTTTGCAACTTCATATGCTACTTCTGTAGCTGTTATACCTTCAACTACCATTTTTACTTCTTTTAATGTTTCATCTAAGCTCTTTCCTTGTCCTATAAGTATACCAGCTCTTCTATTTCTACTATGCATACTTGTACAAGTAACTATTAAGTCTCCTATACCTGAAAGTCCTGCAAATGTAGATACATTAGCTCCCATTGCGGCTCCAAGTCTTCCAATTTCACTTATACCTCTAGTCATTAATGCAGCTTTTGCATTATCTCCAAGGCCTAATCCATCACATACACCTGCTCCAAATGCAATGATATTTTTTAAAGCTCCTCCAAGTTCAACTCCTACTATATCAGGATTTGTATAAACTCTAAATTTAGGACTCATAAAAACATCTTGTACAACTTGAGCTATCTCTAAGTCTTCTGATGCTACTACTACTGTAGTTGGTATATCCTTCGCGACTTCTTCTGCATGAGATGGTCCAGATAAAGTTACATATGGATTGTTAGGTAGTTCTTGTTCACAAACCTCTGATAACCTAAGACCGGTTCCTTTTTCTAAACCTTTTGCAACATCAACAAGTATTTGTTCTTTCTTTACAAATGGCTTTATACTCGCTGAAACACTTCTTATAGCTTGTGATGGAACTGCTAAGACAATAATTTTACTATTTCTTACGGTTTCTTCTAAATTAGTACTTACAGTTATATTATTTGGAAATAATATCCCTGGTAAGTAATCTATATTTTCTCTAGTTTTATTTATTTTATCGGCTTGTTCTTCATTTAAAGTCCACATACTTACTTCGTAGCCTTTTTTCGCTAGTACTAGAGCTAGGGCACTACCCCAACTTCCTGCTCCTAATACACATATTTTTTCCATGTTAAACACCACCTAAACATACTAAAATTATTATTTCTTTTGTCCTATTTTTCTTTCAGTTCCTTTTAGTAATCTTTTGATATTTTCTCTATGAGTATATATAACAGATATAGTTAAAAACGAAGTTACTAATATACCCTTTTGATTTTTTGAAAACATCATTATTATCGGAGACATAGCTATTCCAACAACTGATCCTAGTGAAACATATTTTGTAATTGCTACAATTACTATAAATACTAAAAGACAAATTAATGCAATTATAGGATTAACTGCTAGCATAGCACCTAATGAAGTTGCAACACCTTTGCCGCCTCTAAATCCTAAGAATGCTGGCCAGTTATGTCCGCATACAACACCTACAACTGCTACATATCCAGCAGTAACTACATCTAATCCTACTATTTTAGCTATCATTTCAGATATAAATACAGCTACTATTCCTTTTAGTACATCTCCTATAAAGGTCATTGCTCCTGCTTTTTTCCCATGGGTTCTAAGTACATTTGTTGAACCTGCATTACCAGACCCTTGTGTTCTTATATCTTCCCCCGTTAGTCTCTTAGCAACTATATAAGAAGTGGATATGTTTCCTAAAAGATATGCAATTATTATAATCATTATATAACTAATCATATTAACCCCCTTAGGTAAAACTATTACTTTCTATTTTTTTCTCTGTATTCAAACTGTACTGGAGTACCTTCAAATCCAAAGTTTTCTCTTATTTTATTTTCAAGATATCTTTGGTATGAGAAGTGAGTTAGATTCTTATCATTTATAAATAATGTAAACTTAGGTGGTTTAACTCCTGTTTGAGATCCATAGTAAATTTTTAATCTCTTACCTTTGTCTGATGGTGGTTGATTTAACATTACTGCTTCACCTATTACATCATTTAAAGCTGAAGTCGAAACTCTCTTAGCATGTTCACTTGCAACGTATTCAACTGTTTCTAATATTTTGCCCATTCTTTGGTTAGTCTTTGCTGAAACAAATATTGATGGTGCATACATCATGAACGGGAATTTTTCTTTTACTTCTTTAGTGTAGTTGTTTAATGTATGGTTGTCCTTTTCTATTAAATCCCATTTATTAATTACAAATACGCATGCTTTACCTTCATCATGAGCTATGCCTGCAACCTTTGTATCTTGCTCTGTAAATCCCTCTGCAGCATCTATTACTATTAATACTACGTCAGCTCTATCTACTGCTGCCATTGATCTTATTACACTGTATTTTTCTACATTTTCATATATCTTACTTTTCCTTCTAAGTCCTGCAGTATCTATTAAAAGGAATTTTTGTCCATTTTTTTCTACATAAGTATCAACTGCATCTCTAGTAGTTCCTGCTATTGGACTTACTATAACTCTTTCTTCTCCTAATATATTATTAAGTATCGAACTTTTTCCTGCATTAGGTTTACCAGTTATAGCTACTCTTATCATATCTTCGTCATACTCAGTATTTAATCCTTCTGGGAAATTCTGAATAACTTCATCTAATAAATCTCCAAGTCCCATACTATTTGCACTTGATATAGCAAAAGGCATACCAAGTCCTAATTCATAAAAATCGTATACATTATCAAATTGACTTTGACTATCTATTTTATTAACTACTAGTATTACTGGTTTTTTAGTTTTTCTAAGTATTTGTGCAACTTCTCTATCTGCTGCTGTTAAACCAGCTTTTCCATCTACAACAAAAAGTATAATGTGAGCCATATCCATAGCAAGCATTGCTTGATTTCTCATGTGAGATAATATTATATCTCCAGTCTCTGGCTCTATACCTCCTGTATCTATTAATGTAAAGTAATGATTTAACCACTCTACTTCTGTAAATATTCTATCTCTAGTAACTCCTGGTGTATCTTCTACTATAGATATTCTTTTTCCCGCTAATTTATTGAATAATGTTGATTTACCAACATTAGGTCTTCCAACAACTGCAACTACTGGTCTATTATCGCTCATAATATTCTCCTTTCTTATTTTAAAATTTTATCTACAAAGTCTTTTCCTTCATTTAAGCAAGGTATAACTTCAATTTCCATAGTTTTTATTAGTTCTTCTAAAGTTATATTATCTAAGAATATTTCCTCATCAGCTTTAAGCATACTTCTTGGAATATATAAAGTTTCACCTAAATCTTTATCTTTTAACTGATCTATTATATCTGTTGCAGTTATAAGCCCTGAAACAGTAATTGTCTCTCCAAAGAAGTTGTTTACTATTTTATAAACATTTATTTCTAGATTGCTATATTTTTCCATTATATCATTAGCCATACTTTTTATAAATTCATATGCAGAGTGACCTGTAGCTATTGATACTTTCTTATTTTTAGATATTTTATCTGGTTTTAGTATTTTTAGTTGGTCTTGTATTTCTCTTTCAAGTTTACTAATCATACCTACACCATTTTCAAACTGTATAAATCCTTCATATTCATCATAATCTAATAACTTTTTATTAGCCATTATATAAAATTCATCTGATAAGAATATAAATCTTGTTCCTAATTCTTTAAGATACTTTTCTTGTAACTCATTTACTAAGTCAATAGCTTCTCCTGCTGTTTTTTCATTGAATATTTCTAAATTTGGAAGATGTTCTCTATGTTTAGTTATTCCAACTGGAACTGCCGCTGCACTATTTACATATGGGTATAATTTAGATAAGTCCGATACCGTTCTAATTAATTCTTCTTTATCATTATATCCAGGACATAATACTATTTGACAGTTCATTTGTATCTGAGCTTTTGCTAATCTTTGCATTATACTGTATAATCTTCCTGCAAATTTATTTTTAATCATCTTTTGTCTTAACTCAGGATTTGTTGTATGAACTGATATATTTATAGGACTTATTCTATATTTTATAATATTATTTATATCTTCTTCACTCATGTTTGTAAGAGTTATAAAGTTACCTTGTAAAAATGATAATCTTGAATCGTCATCTTTAAAATAAAGTGTTTCCCTCATTCCTTTTGGAAGTTGGTCTATAAAACAAAATACACATTTATTTCTACAACTTTTAGCTTGATCTATAATAGGATTTGTAAACTCTATTCCTAAATCTTCATCATAATCTTTTTCTATTTCGTATACATATACTTCTCCATTGATTTTTTTTACTTCAACTTCTAAGTATTCATCACTTAATAAAAATCTATACTCTATTATATCGTGTACTGCTTGATCATTTACTGAAATTAATAAGTCTCCAACTTCAATACCTAATTCATTTGCAATACTACCCTCATATACTTTACTTATTATGTTATTTACTTTTTTAACATTTACTTCCATAAATTATCACCACTTTTCTTTCGTAAATACATCATATTATAATACCATGTTTTGATAAAAATAGTCAATATTCCCCATAATTTAAAAGGTACCTATAGGTACCTTTTAAGCAACGACCGATTTTATATAGTCATTAGCGACATAAGTAAAACAAATTTTAAATTAATGTTTAACTATAATTAATGTTCCATTAGTCATATCATGAACCATACCACTTACACATTTTGCCATAAGCATAGCTTTATGTTGTAAATCTTTTTCATTTTCTGCGTAAAATATTGGGCATCCTCCGCCATTTTTCATTTCTTTATTAGTTGTTATTATTGCTAGCGTATATTCATTTAATCCTATATTCATTCCCATACTACATACTTCCTTTCTTACCTATTGTGTAATTTTTTAATGATAAATTTTTTCCCTTAGCACTTGATAAAATAGGACATGATTTTACTGCTTCTATTACCTTATCTATATCTTTTTCTATAGGTATATATGCTATCATTATACTTTCATTCTTAGGATTACGTCTTGGAAGTGGCACAAATGCAGGCTCATTATGTTCTCTAAGTAGTCCTAATCTTGAATATATATTATATAATATTGCTTGTCTTTGACCTGGGTCATATAATATACCTGCATTGGTATAACTTTTATCTTTAGGTATAATTTCAATTCCTATACCTTTAGTTAAATATCTTTTTCTATCACTTTCAAGACCTATATTTGTTATTCCTTTTAAATCTCCTATTTGCATTATTGAACCATCTACAAAGCTTATTTTAGCTTCAACAACATCTGCAATATCCCCTATACTTTCTCTTCTTAACAATCTTTTAAGCATAAAAGTTAAAGCTAAGCCCGAAACTCCACTTATTACTAAACTTATAGTTTTTCCTATATTAGTTTCGGATATAATTATATAATACATACCTACCGTAATAAGAGATGTTGTTATACACATATAATTCCTTACTTCATATGTTCTTGCTATCTCTTCTATAAATGCCTCTCCTCTTTTTACTAGTTGAACATCTTCTAAGTTTTGAAGAGTGTTTCTTCTGTTTTCTCTTACTTGCCTAAACTGTTCCGCTGCTAATGATAAAAATGTTATTGAAGTATATGACCTATTTATTAAAGCAGGAACTAGTAGTGCACCTAATGAAGATGCTACGAATGCAAGTACAAGCTGAGATAATAATATATTTGGCTGAGCTGGGTATTGTTTTTGATCTAGATTTAGCATTATAAGTCTAGATATCATACCTATTGCAAGGCCTGTAAAAAATACTCTATCCATTTTTCCACCTCTTTATCTAACTATTGTGTTTTCATCTTATATGCACTTTGTTTTCCTTTAGCTGTCTCTATAATAGGAACACTCTTTATAACTGCTATCATTGTATCTATATCCTTTTTTATAGGTATATACGGTAAAACAACCGTCATCTTATCTAAATCAGTTCTTGAAGCCGTTATAATATCTTTTTCGTCTACATCTTTATCTATTCCCATATGAATAAATATATTATGTATTATTGCATCTCTTTGGCCTAAATCATTTACTATTCCAAAGTCACCTATACTCTTTGGAATTATTTCTATTGCTAAGCCTTTTTCTAGATATCTCTTTTTAGTGTCTTTTAAACCTATATTAGTTATTACAACATCATTTACTTTTAAAATAGATCCTTCAAAATGTATTTTAGCAGGAACTACATCTGCTATATCCCCAATACTACTTCTTCTTAGGTATCTTTTAAATATAAGCCCAACTATAACACCTGCAATAATTGCTAGACCTGTACAGAACCAAAATCCTAGGTCATACCTTCTTGCAAATACTATATATACTACAGATGCTGCTAGAGCTGAGAATAAGCTTATATAACTTCTCGCCTCATAAGTTGTAGCTATTTCTTCCACATATGCGGATCCCTTAGGAACTAATTCCGCATTATCAATATTTTCTAATGTAATTCTCTCTTGCTGGGCTAAACCTTGAAATTGTTGTATTGCAACTGCAAAAAATGTTAATGCTGAAAACTCTTTATCTAAAAGAGCTGGTAACGCTATTGCTCCAAGAGATGCGGAAAGTCCAGATATTATTATTTGTTCTAAGTAATCTTGAGGTCGACTTGGATATTGTCTATCTGTAACCCTTAGTACAAATCCTCTACATAATATTCCTATAACTAGGGCAACTACAAATGCATGTCTAAATAGGTTATCATTTATTATACTGTCATTCATTGTTTCAACTCCTTTTATTTTGTACAACTAATTTATAAATTTCCTTATAAGCTTAGTTTGCACAAAAACAAAAAAAATTTCCTTTATTAAAGGAAATTTTTTTAGGTATAGTAACAATGAATTCGCTGCCTTGTCCTAATTGACTATTTACATTTATAGTTCCACCTATATTCTTTACTATATGTTTAGTTATGGCTAACCCTAGACCCGTTCCACCTACATCTCTACTTCTAGCCTTATCGACCCTATAGAACCTTTCAAATATTCTGTAAATATCTTCTTTAGGTATACCTACACCTTCATCAATTACTTTTATAACTATATTATTATTTTCTAAAGTAACTACTACATTTACATTTTTATTATCAGGTGTATATTTGATAGCATTATCTATTAAATTTAAGAATATTTGTTTTATATAGTCTCTATTAGATAAAACAAATATTGACTCATCACTAAATTCATATGATAAATTTATATTTTTAGATTTAGCTATATAACTTGTTAAATCATATACTTCTTTAAATACCTCATATACAGATACATTATCATATGACATATTTTCATTATTTTCAATAAATGATAATAATAAAATATCATCAATCAATCTTTTTAATCTATCTGATTCACTCTCTATTATTTCTAAAAATCTATTTCTTGTTTGTATATCTATATTTTCATTTAGCTTTAATGTTTCTACAAATCCACTAATAGAAGTTAATGGCGTTTTAAGTTCATGACTTACATTTGCAACAAAGTCACTTCTCATATTTTCTAATTTAACTTTTTCAGTAATATCTTCTATATTAATAATAGAACCAATTATTATGTTATCAAAATCTTGAAGATATATTGGATCTAAATTAACTTTATATACTACATCATCTTTAGTTTTAAGCTGTAAACTTTTACTTTTTTTTGATCCTTTAAATAATATTATTTCTTTTAATATTTTTTCTTCTTTTATTACTACGTTGATATTATTTCCTTCTATAGATTTATTTGTATCACATTTTAATATTCTTTTAGCTTCTTCATTTATTAGCATTATGTTCCCATTTATATCTACAGCTAAAATTCCATGAGATATACTTTTTAATATAGATGTCATTTGGAGATGATTATATTCAACTTCTGCTATTGTGCTATCCATTATTTTTATCATCTCATTAAAGTTCTTAGCTAGTTCACCAAGCTCACCTTTAGCTGATATATTTAACCTTGAATTAAATTCTTTATTGCTTATTCTTTTAGAAACATAAATAAATTCCTCTAAATATCCTCTTAAGCTTAATGTATATCTTATAGATATTATTGCTATAATTACTGAAACTAGGGCAATAAAAAATAATATTCCTTGCAATTCTTCCATAAAATAGTTCTCCTAAATAGTTCTTTTAATCAACTTTATATCCTACGCCTCTTATTGTTTGTATATATTTTTCAGAACTACTATCTCCTTCTATTTTTTTTCTAAGATATCTAATATGAACATCTACAGTTCTAGTTTCTCCATAGTATTCATACCCCCAGATTTTATCTAAAAGATGATTTCTAGAAAGAACTTTTCCCTTATTTTCAATAAGTAATTTTAAAAGTTCAAATTCTTTAAGTGTTAATTCTATTTTTTCAGTTCCTTTATACACTTCATGCTTATTTAAATCTACTTTTAGGTTACCAGTTGATAGTATACTTTCTGCACTTTGTCCATTAATATTATACCTTCTAAGTACAGAACTAATCCTTGCTAATAGTTCCTTTACACTAAATGGCTTAGTTATATAATCATCAGCCCCTATTTCCAAACCTTCTACTTTATCATTTTCCATATTTTTTGCTGTTAACATTATAACTGGTATTTGTTTTAAAAATTTGTCACTTCTTATTTTTTTTAAAATTTCTATACCACTTATATTAGGCAGCATCCAATCTAATAATATTAAATCTGGTTTAGTTTCTTTCGCCTTTATATAACCGTCTATGCCATCATATGCATAATCAACATCATAATTTGAAGTTTCTAAGTTAAATTTTAGAAGCTCAACTATATGTATTTCATCGTCTATAACAAGTACCTTTGCGTTCATATTAAGTTTATCTCCTATCTATTTTATCTCAAGTATCATTCCTATTCTTTGTGGAGTTTTATCATGTTTTCTATAAGAGTGAAACTTATGGCAGTTACAACTTGTGCATAAGTTTAAATTAATTATATTATCTTCTTTGACTCCGCTAGATTTTAGGACATATTCATTAACCTTCCATAAATCTAAATAATACTTATCTTCTTTTATTATATAGAATTTTTCACTGCAGTTTGTAAGATTTATGTTAAATTTTTCAACTAAATCTTTAGAAACTTCATAACAACATGGTCCTATTGATGGCCCTATAACACAAACTACATCCTTAGGATTTGTATTATAATTATTTTTCATAACTTCTATTGTTTTTTCTGCTATTTTATCGTAAGTTCCTCTCCATCCTGCATGCGCTAATCCTATTGCTTTATTCTTTTTATCTATAATAGCTATTGGTACGCAGTCTGCTGTAAATATTAATAAAGGAACTTTTTTTATATTTGTTACTAATGCATCGCCTTCTCTTTTTTCACCTATATTATTTTCATTAACAACATTAACTATATCTGAATGTATTTGTATATTACTAGTTAAGTTTTTTATTTCAAAATTTTTGCTTTCACATACATTTTTCATATCTTCATGTAATTTAGCATCTACATTTTTAAGGGTTATGGCTAAGTTTGCAAATTCAATATTTTCTTCAATTTCTTTTACAGTTATATAATTATTCATTTTAGTCTCCTTTTTCCATTAGTATGTTCTTTAATTCTATAACAAATGTATTTATATCTTTAAATTGTCTGTATACAGATGCAAATCTTACATAGGCTACTTCGTCTAAATCTTTTAGCTTATCCATAACCATTTCCCCAATTTTTTCAGTTTCTATTTCTGTTATGTAACACTTATTTATCTCATTTTCAACATATGATACTACTTCTTCTATTTGTTCTAATGAAACTGGTCTTTTTTCGCAAGATTTTAATATTCCATATTTTATTTTTTCTCCATCAAAATATTCTCTACTATCATCCTTTTTTATAACCATAACAGGTGTTGTTTCTATTTTTTCATAAGTTGTAAATCTTTTTTTACAAGATTCACACTCTCTTCTTCTTCTTATAGATTTACTATCTGTATGTCTTGAATCTATTACTTTAGATTCTTTATAGTTGCAGTAAGGGCATTGCATTATTATTTCCTCCTTAGATTTGCTATATGTTAAATTCGTCTAAATTAAGTTCTGATCCTATATTTACTATTATAGTGTCACATCCTATTTTTAGTATATCATTCCAAAATATTACTTGTCCTTCATAACCTCTAGAGAATATTCCTCTTCCACAATCTCCTGTTATTGTAAATGACATTATTTTACCTTCATTTGTATCCATATCTATATCAGTTATAAAGCCCATCCTTTTTCCATTCTTTACATTTATGATTTCCTTTTCCATTATATCAGATACTCTAATCATATTATATAATTCCTCCTTTTAAAATTAAGTAGTCTTATAAGAATAAATATGTTCTCGTCCAAAAAAAATGACCTATCTAGGTCATTTTTTTAAAAGTTGTCCTTATATTTTTCAAGCATCTTTATAAATTCTTCCACTAATTGTGGATCAAACTGAGTTCCCGCATTAGCTCTTAATTCTAAAATCCCTTCTTCATGACTTCTCCTAACATTATACGGTCTATTAGATGTCATTGCATCAAAACTATCAGCTATTGTAAGCATCCTTGCTAAATAAGGAATTTCTTCTCCTTTTAATCTATCTGGATAACCAGATCCATCATACCTTTCGTGATGATGCTTTATAAGAGATATAAATGCTTCAAATGGCTTTATATTTTGTATAAGGTCCACCCCAGCTTGAGGATGGTCTCTAAACATTTGAAACTCTTCATCTGTAAGCTTTTCTTTTTTATTTAATACTTCTTCAGGTATTTCTAATTTACCTATATCATGTAAATAAGATGCAATTTGTATCTTAACTTGATCCTCTTCAGATAAATTAAGTGATTGTGCAAACCATTTAGTATAAATTACAACTCTTTCTGTATGACCATACGTATACCTATCTTTTATATTTATCATACTTATAAGAGATTTTAGTGACTTTATTCTATCTTCATTTATACCTATTTGCCTACATAAATCATCTAAAACACTGTGGTAAGATTCAACTCTATTTTTATTAAACGATTTAGCTCTATAAAGAGCATCATCTGCTGTATTTATAAATTGATGTTTACTTGTAGCTCTTGTTGGATAAGATGATACTCCTATTGATATTGTTATATTTTTATCTGGTTGGTTTTCTTGTCCTCTAAAATTAGTATTTTGGATAGACTGTCTTATTTTCTCACCTACTTTTATAGCATCATTTTCATTTGTATTAGGTAGTATTGCTGCAAATTCTTCACCACCATATCTTGCTACAACATCATCTTCTCTAACACATATTTTTAGTATTTTACCTATTTCTTTTAGCAGTACATCTCCTGCCTGATGACCATTTACATCGTTATAATTTTTAAAGTAATCTATATCCATAAATAATAATGATACTTCATTATTATTTTTATCAGCATTATCCATAGCTTTTCCAAGATACTCTTGAAAGTATCTATGATTGTATAATCCTGTTAACTCATCTCTATTTGCTATATTTTTAAGTTCTTTACTATGCTCTCTTTCTATATCCACATACATACCTAATATAAATGCAGTCACAAATAAAGCGCTTATTATTATTAAATCACTTTCAAAGTATACACTTAGAGTTTGTTTTCCTTCATCACTTGCTAAAAAGTAACCAATTATTATCGGTCTATTCTTAACACTTATAAGAAAGTCTATTATAAATATTAGTATCGATGAGAATGTAGCAACCCATATACTGTAGTTTTTCCCAAACTGTATAGCTCCAATTAATACTACAAATACACTAATTAGTTTATATCCACTAGATTCTATACCAGTAGAGCATACGACTATAGTAAATATAAACAAGGTAAAGATAGTTTCTATTAAATCTGTTAGTCTTGGCTTTTTATCTATCCTGTCTTTAGTATGAGTTGCCATCCATGAAAGATACCCTAATATAGATATTAAAATTAGGGTAAATATTATAGGCGTGAATATAACATCTTTAGCTTCTGTTGGAGCTTTCGACGCACCACTAGATATTGCCACCATACTTAGTATTATATATATTACTTTCAGTAGTATTATTATTTCACATACTTTATCATTTCTTTTTTTATCAAAGTTACTCATATTCTATCACCTAAAATAGTTATCTTTATCTAAACAAAACCATAAGGATGCATTTCCTTATGGTTTTTGATTATTTATTCTTCTCTTAATGACTCTGGTACCTCTGCTTCAAAGAACATAAACGCACAAAATGTTGATGCTCCTCCAGCTACCTTTGCTAATAAATCTGATACAGAGTTAAATAAAAATTCCATTCTGTATACCCCCCCTTATCTTAAAGTTAAATTTATTTTAAAATAACTTACATGTTACCTTAAAAACAAAATATTTATATATTCAATAATTTTTCTATATTGTAAAAAATAGTATCTAACATACAAATAAATTTTGAACCTATATTAGTTACAACAATCATTTGCAAACCTATTCCTAAAAGCACTGATATCCATATTATCTTTACACTTTGTATGCTAAATATCAAATACATTATACTTAGTAATAATATTATTAATAAATACATATTTATTAATTTAAATGCTTTTCTCTTTAGCTTTTTTCTTGTACTCTCTTTTTTCATAGGCTTATTTTTTGATGGTACTGGGCAATTTTTATATACTATGTAATAAGAAAAACTTAAAGTTATAATCGTTAATAAAGTTAATTCCTCAATATTTAATGTATTTTTTAAGTTTTTAGATGCTATAGATAGTATAAATGACAATAATACTCCTATTATAGCACATCTTTCAGGAGTAGATGCATGAACACCACCTGTATATCTTTTTAGCCAAGCAGTTGTAACAGATATAATCATCATTTCTAATACCATACCTGTTATTAATCCAACCAAAAATGTTATTACTACACCTATACCGGTATGTAGCATTACAAATAATCCATAATTTAAAACAGCCTTTTCTTCAGATGTTTTATTTAACTTTGTACCTAATTTATCTGATAGGTTTAACGATATTTTCTCTATACATCCCATAATTAACCCTCTTTATTCAGATCTACTAATTTTATTTTTAATTCCTTTAAACATAAATACTAATATTAGTATTATTATTAAAGATGGAAGGGTTATTAAAGCTCCCGATATCTCTTTGTTCATCAATGTATTAATTGGTATTTTTAAAATTGCAGTTGCTATAATCGAGTATATCCCTTCACTTAATACTAATGCTATCCAAACTGTACATGTTGTTATCATAGTCTTTATTATGTCTTTGCCTGAAAGTTTGAAAATTATTAATCCAAATGATATCATAGCTAACATAGTATGTACTCCAAAATTTATAGGCAATAACCTTATAAATACAATAGTAAGACCTAATAAAATTCCTTTTTTAAATACTTGCTTTGTATCTATACTATTTCCTAGTAACATCATCCCCGATAACACTAATACTAAACTTTCCGGAAAAGTTCTTACAAGTGTGTAAACTATAGATGATTCTAGCATTATTGTTCTCCTTTTATTAATTTTTGCATATACTCCATTATACCATATTTTGCATATATTTTTCATTTAATTTCATTTTACTGTAAATTTTCTTAAAAAAATAAGAGTTAGCATAATATATGTTAACCCTTATTTTTTCTATATATATTTTTTCATATTTTTTAAAGCATTTTTTTCTATCCTAGATACTTGAGCTTGAGATATACCTATTTCATCAGCTACTTCTATTTGAGTTCTTCCCTTGTAAAACCTTAGATCCAATACTAACTTTTCCCTACTGTTTAATTTCTTTATAGCCTCTTTAAGAGCTATTTCTTGTAACCAATTTTCATCTGTATCCTTTTTATCTTGTACTTGATCCATTACAAATATAGCGTCTCCGTTGTCCTGATATACTGGATCAAATAATGATATTGGGTCCTGTATTGCATCTAATGCCATAACTACATCTTCTACTGGTAATTCTAATTCTTTTGATATTTCCGATACCGTCGGTTCTTTTGCATTAGCTCTTACTAGTCTTTCCCTAACTTGTAGTGCTTTATATGCTATATCTTTTAATGATCTACTTACTCTTATAGGATTATTATCTCTTAAATACCTTCTTATTTCTCCTATAATCATAGGCACTGCATAAGTTGAGAACCTTACATTCTGACTTAAATCAAAGTTGTCTATAGCTTTTATAAGTCCTATACATCCTATTTGGAATAAATCGTCTATATTCTCTCCTCTGTTATTAAATTTTTGTATTACACTTAGAACTAACCTTAAGTTTCCCCTTACAAATTGTTGTCTTGCTTCTTCATCTCCATCTTTTATTTTCAAAAGAAGCTCCATCATTTGGTTGTTTTTAAGAACGGGAAGCTCAGATGTATTTACACCACAGATTTCAACTTTATTAATTTGCATACATTTCAGTCCTCTCTTAAAAGTTTTATCTATATGAAATTATTTACACATCATATATTTTTATACTTTTAAGAGAGAATTATTTATTTATACAAATTTTTTCATTTCTTTTTTTAATCTTGAAATTATTTTTTTCTCAAGTCTAGAAATGTAAGATTGAGATATTCCAAGGATATTAGCCACTTCTTTTTGAGTTCTTTCCATTCCTCTATTAGTTAACCCAAATCTTAATTCCATAATTTGCTTTTCTCTATCTGATAATCTATCTAATGCCATAACTAATAAGTCTTTGTCAATTTCTTCTTCGATAATCTTATATATCTCATCATTTTCTGTTCCTAGCACATCAGATAGCAAAAGTTCGTTACCATCTAAATCTACATTTAATGGTTCATCAAAAGATACTTCCGTCTTTTTCTTATTATTCTTTCTAAGATACATTAGAATTTCATTTTCAATACATCTTGATGCATATGTAGCTAGCTTTATATTCTTATTTAATTTAAATGTATTTACCGCTTTTATTAAACCAATTGTACCGATAGAAATTAAATCTTCAACATCAATTCCTGTATTTTCAAATTTTCTAGATATATATACTACTAATCTTAAGTTTCTTTCTATCAAAATAGCTTTTACACTTTCATCATTTTCTAATTTTTGTAACAGTTCATTTTCTTCATCTGCTTTTAGCGGTGGAGGTAATATATTGACTCCACCCATGTAATAAATTCCTTTAGGTTTTATTATACCCAACTTAATTAATATAGATATAATTCCATTCATAATTTTTGACATTAGCAACTTCATCTTTTATATCCCCCTTAATTTTATCTAATTGAATTTACATTAATATGCTTGGATTTAATATTGCGCTATACTCATCATCCTCGAAGTTTGATATCCCTAAAACTACATTTCCAATCTTACTTTCATCAACCTCTACATAATCAGCTTTTAGACCTAAAATAATACTCCCCTTATTACTCCCTGCATGTTTATATGGTATAAGCCTAACCTTAGATGATATATCGCCATCTAATAAATTTATTATTTCATCAACCTTAACTATATCTAAATCTTTATCATAAGAATTTATTAATATATCCGGAATTATTCCTTTTAATACTTCTGATTTCACAATAATAACATCATTATTGCTCATAGGATCTTTTAATAAATTACCACTATCTAATAAAGCTTCACAGCTACAGCTATTGCCTAATAAATTTATAGTTATGGTCTTTTTTAATTCTTTAATTTGTTTAAGTATTTTTATATCCTTGTATATGTATTTAAGCAACTCACAGCTAGCAAAAGCACAAATTATTATGAAGGATATTTTCATATGGTCTATACCCGTAAAATAAATTATAAAATAAGTACTTCCAGATATAAAAATATTTACCAAATAAAAAACAAGCGCTATGCTTATGTACTCTTTTTTATTCTTATATGTAAAAGATATTAATGTTATAAGAGTCATAATTAACACTTTAAATGGCAAAGTAAATAGTATATCTAACTCCGGATAAATATATGCAACTGAATATAGCATTCCTACAAATGCACCTAAGTATTTTTTTTTATTAGGATTATATTTTTTGTAAGAATAGAAGTACAACTTATAATAATATAATTTATTAATAGGTTTTCTATAATGTAATACTCCATGTACATCACAGATTCCCCCTTTTACTTTTAAACCTTTGTGTATATTATAAATTAGTATGCATAAAATTTTATGTCACTTTTAACAGTCGAAACCAAATTAATTTATTATTAAAAATAACAAAAAAAGAAAGCATTTTGCTTTCTTTTTAATATAAAAAATAACTCAAGTATTTATATATTTTCTAATATATCGTTGATATTAGCTCAATTTCATACTAATATTTATTCATTTAATGTAAATTATATGCTTATTTTCAACTTTTAAGATTTATAAATTAATTTGCACATTTAGTCTATTAGGGTTGGAAATTGCTATAAAAATTCACGTTGCTTAAGTTAATTAGTTAATATTATAAATTTTATAAAAAGCAGATAGTTTCTAATATCTTTATATAAAAAAAGAAGTCTATTAGACTTCTTTTTATCTTCTTCTTCTTAAGAAAGTTGGTATTTCCATATCATCGTCCATAACATTCATTTTTTTAGGTTCTTCTTTTTGAAGAACTATTTCTTCTCTAACTTCTCTTTGTTCTACAACAGGAGCAGGTTCTACTTCTGATTGTCTTATAGAAGAATTTAAAGTTGGTCTTGAACTCATTTTAGGTCTCTCATTTAATTCAAATGATAAATCTTTACTATCATCAAATCCTGTAGCTATTACAGTTATCATTATTTCTTCTCCAAGATCTTCTCTTATAGAAGCCCCAAATATTATGTTAGCTTCTGGATCACAAGATTCTTGAACTAATGTAGATGCTTCATTTATTTCTAATAATCCTAAGTTAGATCCACCAGTTATATTAAGTAATACTCCTCTAGCTCCTCTTATTGAAGTTTCTAGAAGTGGTGATTGTATAGCTTGTCTAGCAGCTTCTATAGCTCTATTCTCACCTGAAGCGTTACCTAATCCCATATGAGCTAGTCCTTGCTCTTTCATTACTGATGTAACGTCAGCAAAGTCTAAGTTTATAAGTCCTGGTACTGCTATAAGGTCTGATATAGATTGTATACCTTGCTTTAATACATCATCTGCTATAGAGAATGCATCTAGCATTGAAGTATTTTTTTGTACTATTTGTAATAATCTATCGTTTGGAATAGTTATTAATGTATCTACCTTAGATTTTAATTCAGCTATACCGCTTTCAGCATTTTTCATTCTTACTTTACCTTCAAATAAGAAAGGCTTAGTAACAACTCCTACTGTAAGTATTCCCATTTCTTTTGCTAGTTGAGCTATAACTGGCGCTGCACCTGTACCTGTTCCTCCACCCATACCAGCTGTAACGAATACCATATCTGCACCTTGAAGTACTTTTACTATTTCATCTTTACTTTCTTCAGCAGCTCTTTTACCGACTTCAGGGTTAGCTCCTGCTCCAAGTCCTCTTGTTAATTTCTCACCTATTTGAATCTTATGTTCAGCTTTTGATGTATGCAAAGCTTGTTTATCTGTATTAACAGCTATAAATTCGACACCTTTAAGTTGTGCCTCAACCATTCTATTAACCGCATTGTTTCCTCCGCCGCCTGCGCCGATTACTTTAATTTGCGCAAGGCCATCTGTTTCTAGGTCAAAGTTTAGCATTTATAAACCTCCTCATTTTATGATTGTAAGTAAATGTATGTATTAATTATATCATTTAATCTTTCAATTTTGTTAATATTTAACTAACTTATTCCACAAAAATGTTTATTTTCCTCTTTTTTTATTACTTAAATTTGCAATAATATGTCTCCTAATTATCGATAAATTGTCAAATAATCTCGACCCAAATACTAATATAGCGACATAATAAAGCGGTAGACCTAATCTATCTCCTATATATGTCAATATTATAGCTAATAATGCATTTCCTATAAACCCAGTTATGAAAATTATATTATCATATTTACCTTCAAATCCAGACTTAACTGCACCAAATATTGAGTCCATTGTTGCAAGTATTGCAACAGACATGTATAGCGAGTAATCCATAGTATAAGTAAATGGAATATAATATCCAACTACTACTCCTAATGCTAATCCAGCTAATATCCATATCATAAATAATCACCTTCTTTATTTTACTTTGAAACACCTACATTTTTCAAGTTTTTTAATGCTTTTTATCTAGATTTTTCATAAGAATTAATGACTATATCATTTTTTTCTTGTGCTTTTACATAAATTCCATATCCATCTTTTAATAAATTAGCATAAGACTGAGGTGAAATTATAGAAGCCATTAAACTATCAGCCTCTCCTATAGCTTTTATAACAAATGGTTGTCCATATGTTATATCATTAACAGTTATAGTTGCCCCTGAACATTTTATTCTACTTGTTGGTAATAATCTCTCTCCATTTATAGATAAAGCCTTAGCTCCTGATTTTTTTAAATCATTTATTATCTTAAGTACATCTATGTCATGAACAATAAAATCATTTGGATTTTCACCACTTGTAACTTCTTTTTCGCTATCTTTTATTGTTACTATTAACCCTTCGCCTTTTATATCTGTATATCCGCTTAATTCTTTAATTTTTTTTAATTCTTCTTCTAATAAATCATTTATTGATTTATTATCATCTTCTAATACTTCTTCATATTTTTTAACATATTCTTGTAAATCTGATTTTGTTTTTTCTAATTTTTCTATATTATTTTTACTTAATTCTATTTTATTTTCTAGTTTCTTTTTTTCATCTAAACTTATGTATACTTTAGATGAATCAAATGTTTTTAAATATGTAGATATTAATATTCCCGCTACGAAAGCTCCTAAAATCACCATTTTTTGCTTAATATTTTTTCTTTTTATATTCATTCTTTTACCTCTTAGTTATCATCAAAAGAATGATTTATTTTTACTTCATGATTATACCCATTTATTTTTACTTTCTCTTTTTTTTCAATTTCAACTTTAACATCATAATACTTTTCCATCTCCCAAACGATTCCGTATTTAATTTGAAGAGCTGACGATAAAGTATCAGAATCTCCTATAGCCTCTATAGTAAAAGGGGCTTTTATTTGTGTATTATTTATATATAACTTATCTTCTTTTAATTCAATATAGCTATTTCCAACAACTCTTTCATTATTTATTGATATAGCATTAGCTTGAGCTGAATTTAACTTATTTATCATAGATAAAAGCAAATCATAATTATATATAATACTATCATTTGAGTCTTCACTTTTAATACTATCATTATTAGGTTTAATTTTTACTTCAATACCTTTACCTTCTACATCAGTAAATCCAGCTAAAATTTCATACTTTTTTATTTCAGATTGTATAGCATTTTCTCCTTTGTCACCTTTATACTTATCTATACTTTCTTTAAGCGCGTTGACTTCTAGTTTAAGTTCATCTTCTTTTTTCTTTAAGCCTTTCAATTCTACGGCTAATTCTTTTCCTTTTTTAGATGTAGTCATCCCATTATTCTCTAAATTTAAAGTTTTTAATTGCAAACTTATAAAAATACCTAATATTGTACTGCAAATTACCACACTCTTATAAGGAATTTTTCTCTTCAATAAAATCACTCCTTATTTAACGCTATCTATTATGGTTTATAAACTGCATAGTTTCCATAAGTTAAATCGATAGTCCCTTTTCTTTTAATGTCATCTTGTAAATCTGATATTATATAACTCATTCTAGAAATATTATAATCTAAGTCTTTATCATTTCCTAATATTATTTTAATATCATCTTTTGTGTACATATTTATAATATCATCTTTTGAATAATTTACCTTAACTATTTTTTTATAAAGATTATTTTCCTTCATACATTCTAGTAGGTATAATAACCCTTTTTTAGTGTCTTCATTCTTAAATTCTATATTGTTATTTTCATCTATTGTATAGTCTATGTCTACTATTGGGCTACTTTCTTTATCACTTATTTCCTTTATTTTTTCTATATAATTTCCTTCTTTGTCTATATAGCAATAATCATCTTTATCTTTAATAATTGCATAAATTTCCTTTTCTTTTATTAGTATTTGTAGCTTATCTGGGAGCTTTCTTTTTACTTGAACTGTTTCTACATACGGATTTCTTAATACTATTTTTTCCATTTTACCCATATCATACATAAATATATTTTTGTCTTTTCTTATATCTAAATCTTTTAATATTTCATTTTTTTTAATTTTTTTATTTCCTTCAATTTCTACCTTATTAGTATTAAATAAAGAACTATTTAAAATAGAATACATTCCTATTGTTATCATTAATAAAAAACTTAATAATATCATTAAATTACTAGCGTTAACTCTTTTTTTCTTTTTCTTTTTCAAAATACTTACCTCCTTTTTACATTTTTATTTATAAGTTTACTTATCTATAAGCAACATAATCTAAATATTTTTATCTATACTTATAAATACAACTTTTAACATACAATCTCCTACAAAATATACTTTATAAATTTTAAAACAGTATCACTCAAGATTATATGTAAAAAAATAAAAGGCTTAACAGCCTTTTACCTTTTCAATATCTTCTATTTTGCATATATCTGAACCTAAGCCTCTTAATACATTTTCAATATTTTCATATCCTCTTTCAACGTGATATATATTTGATACCTCAGTCTCTCCTTTAATCGCTAAAGCTGCTAATATTAAGGATGCCCCTCCTCTTAAGTCCGGAGATTTAACTTTTGCTCCATGCAAACTATTTACACCTTTTACCATGCAAATATTATCTGTTATATACTTTATGTTGGCTCCTAATCTAATTAATTCTGCACAATGCATAAATCTATTTTCAAAAATTGTTTCATAAAATACTGTAGTACCATTAGCTAATGCCATAAGTGACATTAATTGAGCTTGCATGTCTGTAGGAAAACCTGGATGAGGTGCTGTTCTAACTAAATCTATAGCTTGTATAGTTTTGGGAGATTTAAGTATAAGTCCATCTTTAGTATATTCTATTTCACATCCTACATCTCTTAATTTATCACATATAGGTTCCATATGTGGTATAACTACTCTATCCACTTCTAGTGTTCCTCCTGTTATTGCAGAGGCTACCATATATGTTCCTATTGCAATTCGATCTGGTATAACAGTATATTCTACTTCATGTAACTTATCTACACCTTCTATTTCTATATAACTAGTTCCTGCTCCTTTGACTTTTGCTCCCATTTTATTTAAAAAATTTTGTAAATCTTCTATCTCTGGCTCTCTTGCTGCATTACATATTTTCGTTATACCTTTCGCTTTAACCGCTGCAAGAATTGTATTTTCAGTAGCTCCTACACTAGGAAATTCAAAGGTTATTGTATTTCCTACTAGTTTATCTTTATAACATCTTATAAATCCATTTTCCTCTTCTATTCTTATTCCCAACTGTTTAAGTGCTTTTAGGTGTAAATCTATAGGTCTTGAACCTATTGCACATCCTCCTGGATAACTTATTTTTGTGTAATCTAATCTACCTATCATAGCACCCATTACAATTATTGATGATCTCATTTTTCTAACATATTCTTCATCTATTTCCATCGAATTTATATTCGAGCTATCTACAACTAAAGTTCCATACTTATAATCTACTTTACACCCTATACTTTCTAAAATCTTTATCATTACATATACATCAGATATATCTGGTACATTATGAATTGTACTTATATTTTCGTTAAGTATAGTCGCTGCAATTATGGGTAGTATTGCATTTTTAGCTCCCCTTATATCTAACCTACCCTCGATTTTATTTCCTCCCCTAATTATATACTTAGACAAAATTAAACCCTCCTAGCGTTGTATATTAAATTATAGTGCCTATAATTTTAATATTATGTACTAGAAGGGCTACATGTTACTTTTTCTTTATTCCTATTACTTTAGGTTGTTTTTCTTGTTCTTCATTATTTTCTACATTTTTATTTTCTTCATCATTTTTTTGAACTTTAGTTTCTTTATTTTCTTTTTTAGATGAAGTTTTTTGCTTATTGTTAGCATTATAAATTTTCATAACTTCATTATATATTAAGTCTATAGCTTCTGGCTTTCCTATCGCTTTACTAGCATTTTCCATATCTATTAAAGCCTCTTTATCTCCTAAAAGTTTAAATACAGCTTCATTTAGACTTTGAGGAGTTAAATTTTTCTCAAGTATAGCTATACCTGCACCTTGCTTTTCAATACTTTTTGCATTGTATTCTTGATGATTTTCCGCTGTATAAGCTTTCGGTATTATTATAGATGGCTTACCAAGTGCTGTTATTTCAGCTAAAGATATTGCTCCTGCACTACCTATAACTAAGTCACTTGCAGCTAAAGCATTTGCCATATCTTCTAAGTAAGGAACTATTCTTTGATATGGTTTTAAGTTT
>NZ_JAFFPK010000010.1 GCF_017590215.1 Clostridium sp. CCUG 7971 | reverse complement strand
GTAAAACTTGTATATGATGCAAAAACTAAAGTTATATTAGGTGGGCAAGTTGCTGGATTTAAAGATTCAGTTCAAAGAACAAATGTAATAGCAGCAGCTATATTTGGAAAATTAACAACTAATCAATTAGGAATGTTAGATTTATGTTATGCACCACCATTTGCAAGAACATGGGATGTATTAAACGTAGCAGGAAATGTAGCTAAATAGTTAAAATAAAAGCATCTATAAATTTATAGATGCTTTTTTGATAAAAGGAAATTATAATTCACCAATACAGTTACTTAGACAAAGCGAATTTTTTATTCTTTAAAATTTAAATTTATTTCTAGTCTATCTTCACCTGCAATTGTATTTTTAAATACTTTAGTAGCGTTATCTAAATAAAAATTAGGATCTTCAAGAGAAGGACTAAAATGAGTCAGTACAAGCTTTTTTACTTTTCCCAGGGATGCTAAATTAGCAGCTTCTCTAAAGGTCATATGTTGATTTTTAACAGCTTTTGAAATCTCTAAGTCATCCCCATACATAGATTCGCATATAAATAAATCGCTATTATTTATAAAATTTGGGATTGTATCTATAGGTCTTGTATCAGTTATAAAACTAACTTTAATTCCTTTTCTATCATCACCTAAAACCATACTAGGAGTATACTCTACATTATCTAAAACAACATTATCTCCAGACTGAAGTTTATTCCAAAGTATCTTAGGTACATTATTAGAAGTAGCTTTTTCTATATTAAACTTAGCTTTTCTTTTAAAATATAAGCTATATCCTAAACACTCAGTTGAATGTTGTAATTCCAATGTAGAGATTTCAACGTCTTTCAAATGTCCATTACTTAAAGAAAATGAACCTTTAGGGTTTTCAATAATATTTATTTTATAAGGTAAATATTCAATTAAAATTTTAATTGCATTCATAACATCTATTATTCCTTTAGGACCTACAATCGTTAAATCTTCAGTCCTAGAACTATTTCCTATAGTTGACAAAAGTCCAATAAGTCCATTTATATGATCTCCGTGAAGATGAGTGATACATATTAAATCTATATTTTTAAATCCACAATTTTTCATTCTCATAGAAACCTGAGTTCCTTCGCCGCAATCGATAAGTATTTTTCTTCCCATATAGTTTATAAATAGAGAAGACAAAAATCTATTAGGCATTGGCATATTACCACCACATCCGAGCAAAACTAAATCAATCATATTTATCTCCTTATAGGTATTATTTAGTATAGTATTTGTATTTGAAAACATATTTATTTAATTATTTTAACATTTATTTTTATACTTTGTTATAGTATTAAAACTTTAAATTTGACAACTTTATATTAAAAATTTCCTAGGAAATAGTATTTTTGTATTTCTTATGACAATTATATTTAATATAGTAGAATTTATAACTTTGTAAAGTTTAATTTGTCTAAATTAAAAGATAGTAAGAGTATATTTTAATATTATAAAGTTGGTTTGAATTTATACATTAAACTGTATTCATACAATTACTAAAAAAACATAAATTGTATCGCTTTGAATAAAACTTAGCTATAATATTTTTATAATAGCAAAAGGGGGAGATTAAGTGAATAATAAATTTGTTTATACGCCAGGACCAACATCTATAAGAGAGAATATTTTGTTAGCTAGAGCGCAAAAAACAACCAATCCAGATATAGATAAAGATTTCTTTGATTTTTATAAAAATACATGTGAAAAGATTGGAAAAATAATAAATACTAAAAATGATGTTTACATATTAAGTGGAGAAGGAATATTAGGTCTTGAGGCAGCTTGTGCATCTTTAACAGAAGAAGGTGATAGAGTGCTTGTAATAGATAATGGAATATTTGGAAGAGGGTTTGCGGATTTTATTACTATGTATGGCGGAGAAGTAGTGTATTTCTCAAATGATTATAATAAAGATTTAGATGTAGAAGATTTAAAAGCATTTTTAGAAAAAGACAATAATTTTAAATATGCAACGATAGTTCATTGCGATACTCCAACAGGTGTATTAAATAATATAAGTGAAATTTGCCCACTTTTAAAAGAGTACAATATATTGACAGTTGTAGATTCTGTTGCAGCTATGGTTGGAGAAAGATTAAATGTAGATAAATGGCAAATTGATATAGCTTTAGGTGGATCTCAAAAGGCAATATCTGCGCCAGCTGGCCTTACAATAGTAAGTATTAGTGATGATGCAAAGATATCTATTAAAAATAGAAAAATAAAGATAAGTGGATTTTATTGTAATTTAAGTATATGGGAAAATTACTATGAAAATAAAAGTTTTCCATATACAATGCCTATAAGCGATATAATGGGGCTAGATAAAGCAATAGATAATATATTGGATGAAGGAATAGAAAATATACTTAATAGACATGCAAAAATAGCCTTAGCTACTAGAAAAGCTATAAAGGAATATGGGCTAGAATTATTTTTAGATAAGGGATATTCAAATACCGTTACAGCAATAAAGATACCAGAAGGTATAGGTGCTCTAAATTTATCTGATTATATGATACAAAAATATAACACACTTGTAGCTACGTCTTTAGGTGAATATATGGATAAAATATTAAGAATAGGTCATATGGGAGAAAATGCTAGGTTAGAAACTATAATATATATATTAAATATATTAGATAAGAGTTTAAAGGATTTAGGTTTTAAAGGTGATAAGAATTTAGTTGAGCTATTTAATAAATATTATAATTAGATATGAAAATTTAGGGGGGAGACTATGGAAACTACAATTAGAAAAGAAAAGTTTACAACTAGAGATTTGGTTGAAACTTCTTTACTTATAGTATTGGTATTTATAGCAACTAAATTTATAAATATAAAACTTCCTATATCTATAAATGGTGGATTAATACATTTAGGAAATACAATGTTGTTTATATCAGCGATAGTATTTGGTAAGAAAAAAGGTGCTATATCTGGTGCTTTTGGAATGGCATTATTTGATTTGGTTTCGGGATGGACTATGTGGGCTCCATTTACATTTATAGTAAGAGGAATTATGGGATATATAATAGGTAGTATATCATGGTCAAGTGGGAAATGTGGAAATAATACAGTTACTAATATTTTTGCTATAATAATATCTGGTATATGGATGTTAGTTGGTTATTATATAACGGAAGTAATATTATATGGAAATTTAACTGTTCCCTTAACATCAATACCAGGAAATATAACCCAGGTAGTTATAGGACTTATAATAGGATTGCCTATAGCTAAAGTTATAAAAAAATATATAAGATAGTTTAAACACTACTATAGTTTATCTTTAGATATAAATAATAAACTATAGTAGTATTTTTTATATAATGTTTAAAAAAATTTAGTAATATTTTCTAACTACCCTTTATATAATATTTCATAGGACAAGTATAAATTAAGTTTAACTAGGGGGATAAAACTATGAAATATTACAACAAACCGAAGGAAGAAGTTTTAAAACACCTTAAAGTAGACGCCTTAAAAGGCTTAAATAGTAATGAGGTAAAGTTAAGGAATGAAAAATATGGGAAAAATGAATTTACAGTTAAAGACGAAAGTTCATTTTTTGATGAATTAGGGAAAAGTATAACTGAGCCAATGATATTAATATTATTAGGAGCAGCTATTATAAGCGCATTTGTAGGTGAATTACATGATGCAATAGGTATAATAGGCGCTATAATATTAGGAATATCTATAGGGATAGTAACAGAGGGAAAATCTAAAAAGGCAGCTCAATCACTTTCTAAACTAACTGAAAATATAGAAGTAAAAGCCCTTAGAGATGGTAAAGTAACAAAGCTTTCTAAAAATGATTTAGTTCCTGGAGACATAGTATATATAGAAACAGGAGACATGATACCCGCTGATGGAAGGATTATTGAATCCATAAACTTAAAAGTTAGAGAGGATATGCTAACTGGTGAATCTGATGATGTAGTAAAACGATCAGATGTTACAGTTGATACGGAAGTTATATACTCAAGAAATGATACTAAGGAGCAAGATGCAATTCTATCTAAACAGATAAACATGGTATTTGGAGGAACATTAGTTGCATATGGTAGGGGAACTATGGTAGTTACATCAATTGGTGATAGTAGCGAAATGGGAAAAATATCAAAAAATTTAGATCAAGATGCTATTTCAACTCCCCTTCAAATTAAATTAGGTAAATTAGGTGCTCAAATAGCAGCTATATCAGGAACTATAGCAACTTTACTTTGTATATATATTATGTTTAATCTGCATACAAAGGGGCAATTAATACTAGATAAATCTGGTTTTATACCATTTTTACAGTCATTAGAACCAGCAAAAGATGCATATATGGTATGTATAGCTTTAATTGTAGCAACTGTGCCAGAAGGGTTACCTACAATGGTGAATATAACTTTAGCTATAACAATGCAAAAGATGGCTAAGATAAATGCTTTAGTAACTAAAAAAGAAGCTTGTGAGACAATAGGTGCAGTATCAGTAATTTGCTCAGATAAAACAGGAACATTAACTCAAAATAAAATGATGGTAGAAGTGGCTTATATAGATGGTAATTATGTAGACAACTTAAATAGTGACTACAATAGCTATAGCTATTTTAACGAAAATTGCACGGTTAATTCTACTGCTGATATAGAAAAAGATGGTAAAATTTATAAATATATAGGGAGCGCAACAGAATGTGCATTACTTTTATATAACAAAAAGGATTATAGAGACGTACGAAAATGTACAAACTTAATATCTCAATTACCATTTAGCTCAGATAAAAAAAGAATGTCTTCACTTATTCAAAAAGACAAATCAGAAATATATTTATGTAAAGGTGCTCCTGAAATTATTTTAAAAAACTGTTCTTATATTCAAAAGGGGAAAGATGTAATAAAAATTACAAATGATATAAGAAGTCGCATATTGAGAGAAATAGAAAAACTACAATCAAAATCTATGAGAACATTAGGATTCGCATATAAAAAAATAAATAAATCATATTCACAAGTAGCTGCAACTTATGAAGATGAATTAGCTATTACAGAAGAAGTTGAACAATATGAAAATTCTTCTGACTTAGTATTTAGTGGATTTGTAGGAATAGTAGATCCATTAAGGGATGGTGTTAAGGATTCTATAAATACAGCTAATGATGCAGGTGTAGAAGTTAAAATGCTTACGGGTGATAACATAAACACAGCAAAAGCAATAGGTAAAGAAATAGGATTATTAGAAAATGGAAAAAAAGCAGTTGAAGCAACATATATAGATTCACTTACAGATAAAGAGTTAAGATCAGAAATAAAAAATATATCAATAGTTGCCAGAAGTAAACCAGATACAAAAATGAGAATTGTATCAGCACTTCAAAATAATAATGAAGTAGTTGCAGTCACAGGTGATGGAATAAATGATGCACCGGCACTTTCTAAAGCTGACGTAGGTATAGCTATGGGAATATCAGGAACAGAGGTATCTAAAAATGCAGCAGATATAATATTAACAGATGATAGTTTTACCACTATTATTGATGGAATTAAGTGGGGAAGAGGTATTTATGAAAACTTCCAAAGATTTATACAGTTTCAGTTAACAGTTAATATCGTTGCTTTTTTAATAGCAATTTTATCTCAAATAATGGGAAAAGAAATGCCATTTACTACAATACAATTATTATGGGTAAATATAATAATGGATGGACCTCCAGCATTAGCTTTAGGCTTAGAACCTGTTAGAGACTATGTATTAAATAGAAAACCAATAAATAGAAAAGCTAATATAATAACTAGATCTATGGTAGTTAATATAATTATTAATGCATCTTTAATAATTATAGCTGTATATTCTCAGTACCTAAATAATTTCTTAGGAGCTACAGCAGAAGAACAAGGGACTGTGATATTTTCATTATTTGCATTTAATGCATTATTTAATGCATTTAACTGTAGAGAGTTTGGGTTAAATAGTGCAGCAACTAATTTTTTCAAAAATAAATTAGCTATACAAGTAATAATTATAACTGGAGTTTTACAAATTTTAGTTATTCAATTATGCCCAGGACTTTTCAATGCAGTTTCGTTAGATACTAGTATGTGGATTAAAATAATACTATCTTCATCTGCAGTACTGTTAATAAATGAATTAATTAAATTTATTCTAAGAAAGATAAGAAAAAATATAAAATTTACAAAATAGTTAATATAAATCCCCTTATAATAGTACACTTTAGTGTCTATTTATAAGGGGATTTATATTAATTTAGATCATCTTTATCATTTGAATTAAATAACTCTGTGAGATTTTGAGCTGCAGCTCCAATTAAAAAAACTACCCATGCATAATCCCATCCATCAAATATAAAACCTATTAAAAAAAACGAAGATATAGATAATAACCAAATTGTAGAAGCTATTATTTCGCTTTTTTTAGATTTAGAAGGCTTATAGATTTTGGTATAAGGATTTTCTTCAGAAGTGAATCCTAAATATACATAAATTCCAATAGCAGGTATTAAACATATAAAGAAAAATACTAATCCAGTAATCTCAGATTTTGAAACTTCTGACAAAATAATTAATCCAAGAACGCCAACCAATATTAACATTGTGGCAAAAGAATATCCTGAGGCTCTTTTCTTTCTATTTTGGTTCATAGTTAAAACCCCCTTTAATTAATATATATTAATTAAAGAGGGTTTTGTTGTAAGTAGAATTATCTAATGCTATCTTTTTTATATAGTTGTATAACGTTATAGATGCCAAGTGCAAGACTTAAGCCACCTATTATTAATGATTTCAAAAGTATTACCTCCTAATTAGTAAAAAAATTCGCTTCTTTTATGTCCATTTCTTTGTATATAAAGAATTTAAAAATCATATTCATCAGTATTTAAAAGCTTGCTTAAAACTCTTTTTATAATATCATAATTAAAGCCTTTATAAGCTAAATGTTGAGAGATTTTTTGATATATTTTTCTTTTATCTTCATTTTTTATGCGATTATATCGTTTTTGAGCTAAATATATAGCATTTTCAAATTCAGCATTTTCATCAATATCATTAATAGCTTCATTAATAGACTGTTTATCAATACCTTTATTGTATAGATTTTGTTTAATTTTATTTCGTCCACATCTATTTAAGTTAATATTAGTATTAACAATTTTTTGAGCTAAGATATCATCATTTATAAAATTATTCTTCTTTAAAAAATCAATAACTTTATCGATTGTATCTTCTTCAAATTCATTAGATAGTTTTTCTCTTATTTTCTTTTCAGATTGATCAGCCTTAGATAAAATATTTAAAGACTTATTTTTAGCTTTTATATACATCTCATCTTTAATTAAAGGTTTTAATACTTCTTCTTCTATCTCCATTCCCTTTTTTAAATTAAAACTGTAAACTAACTCTGTAAATATAGCCATGAAAAATTCATTGTTTACATATATATTAACTCTATCAGTATTTTTTTTTGTGATTCTATTTTAGTAATTATAGCCATTTAAAATCTCCTTTGTATTATTTATAGATATAAGTATATACTAAAAAACAATTTATAACCTTTAATAAATTTAAAATAATGATACAATAGTAATATAATTTCTATAAAGGAGAGCAAGTATGAGTATTGATAATCTAGTTAACAAAGCAAAGCTAATAAATAATAGTAAACTAGAGAAATTTAAAAGTAAGAATAAGAAAATGAAAATAGGAATAATGGGAGGAACATTTGATCCAATTCATTATGCCCATTTAGCGACGGCTGAATTTATTAGAGACAAGTATAAAATAGATAAAATACTTTTTATACCATCAGGTAATCCTCCACATAAAAAATTAGATATTACAAATAAGTATGATAGATATAATATGGTACTTTTAGCAACTAATAATAATGATAACTTTATCGTTTCAGATATAGAAATAGAAAGAGAAGAAAGAACTTATACCGTAGATACTTTAAGAGAACTTAAGAAAAAGCATAGTAACATAGATATTTATTTTATAACAGGAGCAGATGCTATTTGTGATATTGAAAGTTGGAAAGATGTAACTGAAAACTTTAAATTAGCCACATTTATTGCTGCAACTAGGCCAGGTATAAGTGTATTAAGATCTCAGGAAAAGATAGAATGTCTAGAAAAAAAATATAATGCTAATATAATAAGTGTTTATGTTCCTTCTTTAGATATATCTTCCACATATATAAGAGATCAATTAAAGGAAAATAAATCAATAAGATACTTAGTTCCTGAATACGTAGAAAAATATATATATGACAATGAATTATATAAGCATGGAGAGGAATAAATGATTTTAGAAAATATTAATAGTAAATTAAAAGAAATGCTACCAGAAAAGAGATTTAACCATTCTTTAAATGTAGCAACATGTGCAGCTAAGTTAAGTGAAATATATAATTATGATAAAGAAAAAGCGTATTTAGCTGGAATTGCACATGATTGTGCAAAATATTTAAATAAAGAAGAAGTTAAATACTATGTAAATAAATATAATATTAATTTAGATTCTTTAGAAAAAGATAATTTAGCGCTATCTCATAGTGTTATAGGATCATATATAGCTAAATATGAATTAAATATAGAAAATGATGATATAATTAATGCAATAAAGTATCATACTACAGGTAAAGAGAATATGGATATGTTAGAGAAAATAATTTATATTGCAGATTTAATAGAAGAAGGAAGAGATTTCCCAGGAGTTGACAAGTTAAGAGAATTAACTTATTCAGGAAAACTTAACGAGGCTTTAATAGTTTCCTTTAATAATACAATTAAGTTTGTTATAGACAATAACCAAATGATACATCCAAGAACTATAGACGCTAGAAATTATCTTATAAAAGAAAATTTGTAATGATTTAGTAACTTAATATAAAATATTTATCAAAAATAAAAATTTCATATATAGAGATTATTATTTATGGTATAATAGTTAAATGTGTTTAAAATTAGGAAAGGTAGGAGATTATATGACTGTAGAACAAATGACAAAAGTTATATACGATGCAATAGATGACAAATTAGGTCAAGATATATCTATAATAAATATAGGTGCAGTATCAAGTTTATGTGATTACTTTGTTATAGCAACAGCTGGTTCTCAAAGACAAGTAAAAGCTATAGCTGATAATGTAGAAGACGAATTAACTAAGCTTGAAATAGAACCAAGAGGGAAAGAAGGATATGAATCTCAAACTTGGGTACTTCTTGATTATGGTGATGTTATGGTTCATGTATTCAATGAAGAAAGTAGAGCATTTTATAACTTAGAGAAGTTATGGAAAGATGCACCATTTGTTGACGTTGACACTTTAGCATAAAAGTGATAACATAAAATATTATAACTTAAAATTAATTAAATAGACTAGAGTAGTAAAAGAATATGTTTTTTCAGAGAGCTAGTGGTGGTGTGAACTAGTAAAATATACCTTTGAACTTGCTAGATATAATCTATTTAGCCGTAGTTGGCATAAAAACTATCTAAGAGAGTCTAATTTTTAGGCTAATTAGGGTGGTACCGCGAATATAATCCTCGTCCCTAAACGTAAGTTTAGTGATGGGGATTTTTTAATATAAAAATATAGGAGGAAATTAAATGAACGTTTATAAACCAAATGAAATTGAAGCTAAATGGCAACAAACTTGGGAAGAAAACAACCAATACAAAACTGATACAAATGATACAATAAAACCAAAATATTATGCATTAGAAATGTTCCCGTATCCATCAGGTAACTTACATATGGGACACGTTAGAAACTACTCTATAGGTGATGTTGTAGCAAGATTTAAGAAAATGCAAGGATATAATGTTCTACATCCAATGGGATGGGATTCATTTGGACTTCCAGCAGAAAATGCAGCTATAAAGCATGGAGTACATCCAGATAAATGGACTATGCAAAACATAGCGGAGATGAGCAGTCAACTAAAGACATTAGGCCTTAGCTTTGACTGGGATAGAGAAATAGCAACATCTACACCAGAGTATTACAAATTTACTCAACAAATATTCTTAAAGATGCTAGAGCATGGACTAGCATATAAAAAGAAATCTTTTGTTAACTGGTGTCCATCTTGTGAAACAGTTCTTGCTAATGAGCAAGTTGTACAAGGTGCATGTGAAAGATGTGACTCTGTTGTTGTAAAAAAAGACTTAGAACAATGGTATTTTAAAACAACTCACTTTGCAGAAGAATTACTTCAAGATATAGATACTTTAGATGGTTGGCCAGAAAAAGTTAAAACAATGCAAAAGAACTGGATAGGAAAGAGTACTGGAGCAGAAATAACTTTTGATATAGATGGAAGCGATAGGAAGATAACAGTATTTACTACTAGACCAGATACAGTTTATGGAGTTTCTTACATGGTTTTAGCTCCAGAACATGCGTTAGTGAAAGAATTAGTTGCTAAAACTGAATATGAAGCAGATGTAGAAGCTTTCGTTCAAAAAATGCATACTATGACTGAGATAGAAAGAACTTCAAGTGATGTAGAAAAAGAAGGAATGTTCATAGGAAAATATGTAATAAATCCTGTAAATGGAAAGAAAGTTCAATTATGGATAGCTAATTATGTACTTGCTGATTATGGAACAGGTGCAGTTATGGCAGTTCCTGCGCATGATGAAAGAGATGGCGAGTTTGCAGCTAAGTATAACTTAGAAGCTGTTGAAGTTATAAATGAAGACAACGTGATGATAAACTCTGGTGAGTTTGATGGAATGGATGCATCAAAAGCTTTTGATGCTATAATAGAAAAAATAGAAGAAATGGGAAGAGGAAAGAAAACAGTTAACTATAGACTAAGAGACTGGTTACTTTCTAGACAAAGATACTGGGGATGCCCAATACCTGTAGTATATTGTGATGAATGTGGTATAGTTCCTGAAAAACAAGAAAATTTACCAGTATTATTACCAACAGATGTTGAGTTTACAGGTAAAGGTGAATCTCCACTTACAACTTCAAAAACATTTATGAATGCTACTTGTCCTCATTGTGGAAAGTCAGCTAGAAGAGAAGCAGATACAATGGATACTTTCGTTGACTCTTCTTGGTATTTCTTAAGATATATAGATCCTAAAAATACTGAAGAACCATTTAGCAAAGAAGCTGTTAATAACTGGATGCCAGTAGATCAATATATAGGTGGGGTAGAACATGCAATACTTCATCTTCTTTATTCAAGATTCTTTGTAAAAGCATTTAATTCAATGGGAATGTTAGATTTTAAAGAACCTTTCAAGAACTTATTAACTCAAGGTATGGTTTTAAAAGATGGAACTAAGATGAGTAAATCTAAAGGTAATGTTGTAGCACCTTCAGAAATAATAGAAGAGTATGGAGTTGATACTGCTAGATTATTCGTATTATTTGCAGCTCCTCCAGAAAGAGACTTAGAATGGTCAGATCAAGGTGTTGAAGGATGTTTCAGATTCTTAAATAGAGTTTATAGATTAGTGGATGAATTAAAAGACATTACTAAGTTAGATATATCTTTAGGAGAATTAAACAAAGAAGATAAGGCTATGAGATATACTATAAACACTACTTTAAAGAAAGTAACTGAAGATTTAAATGAAAAGTTTGGATTTAATACTGCAATATCTGCATTAATGGAATTAATAAATGAAATGTATAAATACAAAGAATTAGATAATAGAAATGATGCAGTTATAAAAGAAGGTATAGAAACAATTGTAACTATACTTGCACCATTTGCACCGCATATGGGTGAAGAATTATGGACTATGATAGGCAAAGAAGGAAGTATATTTGATATAAGCTGGCCTAAATACGATGAAACTGCATTAGTTAAAGATGAAGTTGAAATAGTAGTTCAGGTAAATGGTAAAGTAAGAGGAAAATTAAGTGTTGCTTCTAATATATCTAGAGAAGATATGGAAAAAGTAGCGATGGAAGATGAAAAGATAAAAGTGCTAGTTGAAGGCAAAACTGTAATTAAAGTAGTCGCAGTACCTAAAAAGCTAGTTAATATAGTAGTTAAATAATTTTCTTAGGAGTAGTTTAAATAACTACTCCTTTTTTATATTAATTAATGTCAAAAAATAAATTTTTAAAATAAATATTATAAAAGAATTAAAAAAAGTTAAAACTAAAATTGAAATTAATATTTTAAAAAAGACAATTGATTAAAAAAATATATAATTAATACAATATTAATAAAATTAGGTGAAGTTTTTAAAAACTTGATTTTTCAATGGTTTAGAATGATAATGCTTAAAAAATAAAATTAAAATATAAAACATAATTTAATTTTTAATATTCAATTATTTAATTTTTTTATATTTTTAGACTTATCTAAAAATTAAAAAATAGCGTTTTCATGTTGATTTTTGTAAAAAAAGATTATAGAATATAGGTGTTAAGAGAAATACAAAATACAAAATTTGTTTTACAGGGAGAGTAAAAAATTATGGCAAAAGTTACTTTACAAGATATAAATGAAGCTAGAGAGACAATTAAAGATATCGTTAAAAAAACAGATGTATTAGAAAGTGTAAAGCTTAGTCAGATGACTGGGGCAAATGTTTTCTATAAATGTGAAAATCTTCAAAAAACAGGTTCTTTCAAGGTAAGGGGTGCTTGTAATAAAATCGCAAATTTAACAGAACAAGAAAAGGCAAACGGTGTTATAGCATCAAGTGCAGGAAACCATGCACAAGGTGTTGCATTAGGTGCTAAAATGAGTGGAATAAAAGCAACAATAGTAATGCCAGCAACTGCACCACTTGCAAAAGTTACAGCGACTAAAGGATATGGAGCAGAAGTAGTATTAAACGGCTTAGTATATGATGATGCTTATGCAAAAGCGGTTGAAATACAAAAAGAAACCGGAGCTACATTCTTACATCCATTCAATGATAAGCATGTTATCGCAGGACAAGGGACTATGGCTCTTGAAATATTCGAACAATTAAATGAAAACGTTGACACAATACTTTGTCCAATTGGTGGAGGAGGTATAATAGCAGGGGTTGCTGTTGCTGCTAAAGCTTTAAATCCTAACGTAAAAATAATAGGAGTTCAAACTGCAAATATACCTTCAATGCATGAATCGATGAAACAAGGTAAAGTAACTACAGCATTTAATGATACTACAATAGCAGACGGTATAGCTGTTAAAACACCAGGGGATCTTACCTTTGAAATAATAAAAGAATTAGTTGATGAAGTAGTTGTAGTAGAAGAAAATGAAATAGCTCAAGGTATGTTATTCTTAATGGAAAATCAAAAAGTTGTAGCTGAAGGTTCAGGAGCAGTAACTACAGCGGCCTTATTAAATAAAAAATATGTACCACAAGAAGGGGAAAATGTAGTTTGTATAATATCTGGAGGTAATGTGGATGTTAACACATTATACAGAGTAATAGGGGCTGCTTTAACTAAAGAAGGTAGAAGATATTCATTTAACACAGTAATTCAAGACAAGCCAGGTGGACTTGCTGAATTAACTAAGATAATAAGTGAAAATGATGGAAATATATTAAGTGCAAATTTATCAAGATTAACAGTTGGTGGTAATTTAGGGGAACAAACAGCTGAATTAACATTAGAAACATTTAATAATGAACATATATCTAAACTAAAAGAAGCTATAACTAAAGGTGGATTTGAAATAATAGAAATGTAATATTTGTACAAATACACAGATAAATATACAAAAAACAATAAAAAATATTAAAATATGTTAAAAAAATGAAAATAAAATGTGGTATAAAAAATAATTATACTTTTTATGCCACATTTTAAAAAATATATATACATTAATGCATATATAATAGTATAATAGTATATGAAAACGTGTACTTTATATTAAAATATATATTTACTAGGAGGACTACAATATGAAACATCAAGTAATACATACAGATAATGCACCTAAAGCTATAGGACCATATTCTCAAGCTGTTAAAGCTGGAAATATGTTATTTGTATCTGGACAAGTTCCATTTGTACCAGAAACTATGGAAATAGTTGAAGGAGATGTTAAAGCTCAAGCAGCTCAATCTTTAAAGAATGTTCAAGCTATATTAGCTGAAGCAGGATTAGATTTTTCACATGTAGTAAAATCTACAGTATTCATAAAAGATATGAATGAATTCGCACAAATAAACGAAGTTTATGCTGAATACTTCGGTGATAACAAGCCAGCTAGAGCTTGTGTAGAAGTTGCAAGACTTCCAAAAGACGTTAAAGTTGAAATAGAAGTAATTGCTGTAATATAATTCTTTTTAATAATTATAAAATGACCAGTACAAACTGGTCATTTTATAATTATTTTCAGTGCATAATAGTGTATATGCAATCATTTTATTAATAAATTTATAAATATATCTAAATAGTTAATTAGTAAGATTTAATAAGTATTTACAAAATCTTATTTATATATATATAGTTTACAATTTATCTAAAATAATCAATGAATTATATGACATCTTTAGATAGATACTATTTATGCAAAGTGAAATATAAATTATTTTATATTTAAATTTTGGGTATATAGATATCAATAAGACATCAGAAAATTATCTAATGATTAAATCTAAAAGGTATATTGAAATTAATAAGACATTTTTAAGACAAAAGAAAGAGGTAATATAATGGCTAAAGATTATAGTGTATTTGATATCGTAGGGCCTAATATGATAGGACCATCAAGTTCCCATACTGCGGGAGCTGCAAGACTTGGAAAAACTGCTTCGAAAATAGCAGGAAAATCTATAAAAGAAGTTAAATTCTATCTTCATGGATCTTTTGCTGAAACTTATAAAGGTCATGGTACAGATAAAGCATTAGTTGGAGGAATCTTAGGATTTCAACCAGATGATGCTAGAATAAAAAACTCTTTTGAATTAGCTGAGCAAGCTGGAGTTAAGTTTGAGTTTATAAAAGCTAACTTAGGTGATGATGTACATCCTAATACTGTTAAAATGGAAATGTTATTAGAAGATGATACAATATCAACTGTAAAAGGTGCATCTATAGGTGGAGGAAACATAAAGCTTACAGAAATGGACGGATTAGCATTAGACTTTAATGGAGCAAGAGCAGCTGTAGTTTTAGAAATAAAAGATATCCCTGGTGCAATATCATTTGTAACAGGATTACTTGCTCATAACAATAAAAATATAGCAACAATGTCAACAAACAAACCAGCTAAATCTGAATATACATTCTTAACACTAGAGACAGATGATCAATTAGAAAAAGATTTAATAGATCAATTAAAGAAATTTGAAGTAGTAGCTAAGGTTGTAGTTTTAGACAAATTCTAATGAGTAAGGAGAGATAAAAAAATGAAATATAACTTCACAAGCGGAGCAGAATTATTAGAAAAATGTAATGAGCTTAAAATGCCAATACACCAAATATGTTTAGAGAGAGAAGCTGAACTTGCAGGATTATCTACTGAAGAAGTAAGAGAAAAAATGAGAGTTAGTTTAAATATAATGAAAGCAGCTATAGAGAAAGCCATAGAGGAAGATATAAAGTCTATGGGTGGACTTATAGGTGGAGAAGCTAAAAAGTTAACTAAATACAGAGGTTCATCTAGAACTGTATGTGGAGAATTAATGAATAAAGCTATGGCTGCTGCTATGGGTACTATGGAAGTTAATGCTTCTATGGGATTAATAGTTGCTGCACCAACAGCAGGGTCTTGCGGTATACTTCCAGGAGCTGTTGTTACTATAGGTAAAGAATACGGATTTAATGATGAAGAAATGATAGATGCGTTATTCACTGCATCTGCAATAGGTGTTATAATAACTAGAAATGCTACAGTATCTGGTGCAGAAGGTGGATGTCAAGCTGAAACTGGAGCTGCTGCTGCAATGGCATCAGCTGGTGTAGTAGAGATGATGGGTGGTTCACCTGAGCAAGCTATACATGCTGCATCTCATTGTTTACAAAATGTTATGGGACTTGTATGTGACCCAATAGCAGGTTTAGTTGAAGCACCTTGTCAAGGAAGAAATGCAATAGGTGTAGCAAATGCTTTAATATCAGCAGAGTTATGCCTAGCTGGAATATTAAACATAATACCATTTGATGAAACAGTTGCTGCAATGTACAAAGTAGGTAAAGAACTTCCTATGGAGTTAAGAGAAACTGCATTAGGTGGAGTTGCTGCTACTTGTACAGGATGTTCTTTAACTACTAAAATATTTGGATAATACAAATAATTAGTAAAAAATAAATTAACACTTGAATATAATTAAGGAGTAGACGTTAATCTACTCCTTTTATTATTACTATAAAAAAGTTATTATAGGAAAAAAAGAAGGTATTTAAGGAAAAATATCGAAGTTTATTAGTTGGTAAACTTAATTAAGTAAAATAAAGTGCAGGTTGTGGGAGGTAAAATTGGGGAATTTAAAAATAGGAATAAAGGATGTAGTTAATGAATTAGGTATAAAAAATAATAGAAATGAATTTATAAATGAATTAACTTTATTTTTGAACTTAATTGCATTTGATAAAAACTCAGGAGAATATTATGATGTAATGAGGTTAAGGTTTTATGAATATATGAATAAGTGGAATCTAGATATAGAAAAAAGCTTTTCTATAATAGCTAAATATGTAAAATCTCATAAATTACCATATAAAATTGTTAAAGATGAAGGATTTGAAGGTATAAAAAGTGAAAAATTTATATTATCTATATTTGTAGAATTATATCTTATGATGATCGTAGTAAATAACGATGAGCCATCAAAAGAAAAATTAAAAGCATTTATACATAGCGAACTTAATAAAAATAAAATTAACTTAAATGAAAAAGATATAGTTATATCAGATTTTGATCATTTATTTAAAGATAAAAAACTATTTTTCATATGCAAAAAGTCTTTAATTAATAAGCGAAAAGAAATAAAATTAGCTTTTGATGAAACTGTAAAAGCCATAGAGAATAGAAATAATATAAAGTTAAAACTAAATTATATAATACATAAAAATAATGACTTTGGGGAAAACGTAATCCTCAAAAAGGACGAAAAAATAGAACAAATTGATGAATTAAAATGGCAGATAGAAAAATTAAAAAAAGATATAGAATTAAATAATTTAATTATAAATGAATACATTGACAAAGAAGTAAGCCTTAAGAATGAATTAAATAAACTACAGTTAGAAAATATAGAGCTAATTGGGTACGCTAAAGAGCAATATTCAAAAGCTTTAATTGATTTGGTACAAAATATGAATGATTCAACAAATGGTAATTTATTAGATAGACTTTATTGTTATTCAAAAGGAAAAGAAGAGACTAATCTAATGTTTGTTGCAACAAATTTGTTTAATGTGCTAAGAGAAATGGGGATTTTTCCAAGAGAAACCATAAGAGTCGGTGATAATGTAAAAGTAGAAGAGTATTCTTTTTATAACTATAGGCTAAATAAAGATATATCAGACATTAACTCATGTGAAGGTAAAGTATTGTATCCAGCATGGTTTTACAATAATAAAGAGATATTAAAGCCATATGTAAACATTAAGGGGGAGTAAATTATGAATAGAGAATCAGGAAATGATATTTACTTTGGTATTGATTTAGGAACAACTAATACTGTAGTTTCAAAGGGAAATTTATTATTTAATGGATTGATACAATCTCAGATTATACAAGTTATGCAAGTTGACGAAAATAAATCTCCTACAATGGAATTTATATTACCTTCAGTATTATATGTTGATGAAAATGGAAAAGAGTATGTTGGGAAAATTGCTAAAGAAATAAAATCGAAAGCATCTAAAAAAGTTTTATATAATACAAAGAGATATATAGGAACTAATAAAAAATGGTTATTAGGAAACTATGAATATAGTGCTAAGGATGTAGCAAAGCAAATCCTTAAAGCATGTAGAGACTCTATGAAAAGATATAATCAAGGTAACGATGTCGATAGTGTAACAATAACAGTACCTGCATCTTTTAATACAGATCAAATTAAGGATACAAAAGATGCAGCACTAGAAATCGGATTCAAAAATGTAAACCTTATACCAGAGCCTACATCAGCTCTTATCGATTTTATAAATGAACAAACAAATTTAATAGAGAGTCAAAGACAAGTTGATTTAAGTAAAAGTACGAGAATATTAGTATTTGATTTAGGGGGAGGTACATGCGACGTAGCTGTTGTAGATGTAATACAAAATGGAAGAAAAGTTGAATTTACTGAAGTTGCAATAGGTAGATATGATGAGCTAGGAGGCATCGATTTTGACAATAAAGTTGCATTAGTTAAGTTAAATGAATTCTTAGAAAGATATAATTTAAAATATAGTGATATAAATAAAGAAGATAGAGAAAATATGGTAAGGCATTTAAGAATATTTGCAGAAAAGGCAAAGGAAAGAATATCGTCGGATATAGAGATGAACTGTTATTTTGGAGAAAGCTTTGACCATTATATAATGGATTTTTATAATAATGATCATGTTCAGTTTTGTATAAATAAAGATGAGTATGATGATGCAATAAAAGATTTCTTTACAAAATCTACGCCAACTAATAAAAGACTTGATGAAGAAGCTCAAAAGAATATAGTTGACCCTATATTAAATACATTGAGAGACTATGATATAAGTAAAGGTAGTATAGATTATTTATTTTTAACTGGAGGAATGACAAAGTATCAATTAGTAAGAGATAAAATTAAAAAAATATTAAATCTTGAAGATGAACAAGTTATAAACTCTGCAGATCCGTTAATATCAGTAGCAAAAGGAGCAGCTATATATGATTATTATGAAACCATAATAAACAGGCCTAATTCTATAAATAAATCGGCAGATAAAATTACGGATATAAAGAAAGATAAAAAATTCGAGTTAACAAGGGTACTAGCAGAGGCAATAATGATAGATGTGAAGCAAGGTCTACCAGTAGTTATAATTAACTCAAACCAAGAAGTACCATACGAAGGTAAATTAGAAGGGGCATTAAAAACTACGAGTCCATCAGGGGTAGAAATAAATCTTTATGCAGGAATAGACCAATATGACTCTAAAATGAGGATACAAAGAAAATATAAGGCTTATTTTAAAACTCCTAAAAAGCCAGGAACACCAATGGATATAAATTTTTCAATAGATAAAGATAAATATTTAAAATTATCAGTAGATGTAGATGGAGAAAAAATAGAATTAAAACAAGAAGTGGACTTAAAAGAAAAAGAAATTATATAAGGGGGGATTTTTGTGATATTAAAAAGCTTAGAAGATTTAGAAAAATACAGAAATAATATGAGTATCTCAAAGCCTTCAGTTAGTTTGAGTGATATAAATGAGGTAAGTGAAGGTGGTGGCGAAAGTACTAATAACTGTAATAATAAACTATTTTATTGGAACTTTAAACCATATTATATAGAAGAATTATTAAGAGCTTATGAGAAGCTTACATTAGGAGGAATAAATTCAGGAAAATTACATGAATTGGAAATGGACTTAAGATTCATTTCACAAGATATGATGGATGAAAATACATGCCCTATAGAAGCTATATTATATGCATCAAAAACTATTAACAATATATTAATTAATAATAACTTGCTAATAGAAACAATCGGAAATGTTATAGCAGAAATTTATAGCAAAAATAAAGAAGAATATAAAGATACGATTAGATTTATATTATATGAATGGTCATGGTCAACTCAGATTATGATTTTAATAAATGCTTGCGGAAAAATAAATGATACAGAATTTTTAAAGATTATTTTTGATAGACATACTAAAGGAGATACTAGATTACAAGCCTTAAAAGCTTTTATGAATAAAAATGATGATATATGTATAGATTATGCTTTAAAATTAATAAGCTTGACACAGGAATCAGATAATACAGAAGTTCAAATGGCTAAGTACTTTATACATAACTATACAAAAAGCTTTGGAAATAAAGCTATAAAAAAAGCAGAGAAGTATTTAGAAATACCAAGTATAAATAAAACTGCTAGAAAAATAATAAGTAGAACTATACCATCGGGAGCTAAAGATGAATCTGTAACTTTAGATGCTATGATAAAAAAAGCTAAAAATTGGGATTTAGAAAGTGACTTTTATAGCTCGTTTGAAGAGTGGATGAATAATAGTAACACTAGAAAAAATGCATTTTTAGCAATAAGATACTCTAATTCATCAAAAGTTGAAGATATGGTAATAGATATACTTAATAGATATTCATGTAACTCTATAGAGATAGGTACAGCTTTGGTGACATTAGCCCAATGGGGTTCTAGGAAAGGTTTGAGTCCTAGATTTTCAGATTTAATAAATAAAAATAAAAATGATATTACTAAAAAAGTATATTGCAGTGCAGCTATGTGTAGTTTAGGGGATGAAAAAAATGCGATAGAGTTGATAAGAGAGTTTTTAGAGGAAGACTATTATGAAAGTAGACAGGTATTTTCTATAATAAGAGACTGTGCATATAAGAGTAATCAACTTTTAAGATATGCAATAAAAACTATTTATGATGAATATTTAAACAGTGATGATGAGACGAAAATTATAAAGGCTATAAATGGCGCATATGAATTATGTGATAAACCGAAATTTAATTTTAAAGAAGTTGCTCTTTCATCTATAAAAAAATCTATAGGTTTAAATGGCAGTTCTAGTATAGAATATTCTGATAATATATATATGGCTTTAATAAGCTTGATAGAGAGATTACTTAATGATAAAAATAAAGATGAATTTATAGATATATTATTTTTTATAATTGAAAATGAAAAATGTAGCCCAAGGATAAAATTTAAAGCAATATCCATGCTAAAAAGATTGAAAGTAGATCCACCAAAATAATTATGTATATATATAAAGATACTATAGTTAAAAAAACATATGTTGAAAATATAGAGAAAGAAATAATTTATACAATGGGAAGTTCTAAATATGATGATATAAAAAATATAAAAGAAGTTGATTACTTTATAGAAAATATATCTTATATTCAAAGAGGGAAGAAAGATTTTTTAGAAGTATTAGCTTATACAAAGTATAAATTAGGTGAGTATTTACTATCTTTTCAATATGGATTAGAAAGTTCTTCTTTTAATAAAAATAGCTTGGGGATAATATATTCTATATTATCATTATTACATTTAAATTTATACGAACAAGCAGAGTATATGTTTAAGGAAAATGAAGAAAGAATAATGGATATAATAAATTCCAATAAATGTGATATAGATGATTTTATAGATTTATTAATTTATTTTAGAATATCTTTAAATCCATCAGATGATTTAAACTATAAGATAGATAGTATAAAAGATAAAAGAAAAAAATATTTATATATACTAGTTAATTTTATCGAAGAAATAAAAGATAATATAAACAAAGAAATAGAAAAATCAAATGGTCTAGAATTAGAAAAATTTATAGCTTTATATAAAGAGTATTTATATGAAACTATAAATATATTAAAAGAATTAAAATTAGAAGAATTAGTCATACTTTATGAATCAAAGATAGATAATTTTGATAATAAAGAAATATATAGTGAAGTGGCATGTGACAATCTACCTAAGTATATTTGTAAATCATTATTAGGTATAATAGATTTAAAAAAGATTAATTATAATCATATGCCTAAGAAAATAAAAAAATATGAATTTAAAGATAATTTTTTAGAAATTTATAGTTATAAAGGAAAATCTTCAGTTAGCATGCATATTTTGAAAATAAAAGATGAATACTTAATATTAGATTGTGGAGCAGAAATAATAAATTCAGAAATTAAAAAAATTAATATAGAAAAATTTTTAGGTGAAAACAATATTCCTAAGAACAAGATAAAATCATTAATAATAAGTCATGCCCATTTAGATCATTATGGTAGTTTAGATGTTTTACAACCATATGTAAATGAAATTTATATGACTAAGGATACTTACAATATTATTAATGTTGTATCAACTGGTTATGATATAGATTTTAATAAGCTAGAAATAAAAAAAGATGATGAACAGTTTATGATTAAAGGATTAAGAGTAACTTTTTTCTCTTCTAATCATATAAAAGGTTCAGTTGGAGTTTGTATAGAGTATGAAGGCAAAAAAATAATATATACAGGAGATTTTTCTTTTAACAGACAATCTACTACTAGATATATTGATGAAAAAAACTTTGTTAAATTCAAAAATGCAGATTATCTTATTATGGAAACAACCTATGGAAATAAAAGAATTACCTTACCTTATAGATATAATAAAAAACTATTTAATTACTTTACTAATTTATCTGTAAAAAATAAAAAAAGAGTACTAATTCCATCTGCAACTATTGGAATAACTCAAGAGTACTATGATTTAATAAAAAATAGCACAACTAAAGCAAATATTTTAATAGATGGATTAGCTGTTAAAGTTAATAAGTATTATAATAAAGTAGATAAAAAAATTAATATAAATAAGGAAATTGACTATAAAAAACATAGGTCTGTTTATGAAAAGTACTATGAAAATGATGTGATAATTGTAAGTGGAGGGATATTAAAAGATAAAAGTATATCAGAAAGCTACTATAACTTAGTTTTAGAAGATAATGATATAGTAACTATTTTAAATTGTGGATGTATGGATAGGGAGATAATAAAAAAGAGACTAAAACCGTATGATACCATTAAAGTAAATTTAATTGAAATAAGCTTATCATCACATGCTCAATATGAGGATTTAATAAAAACTGTAAATACAATAAAACCTAAAAATTTAATAATGGTACATGGAAATGGAATAAAATTATATGATGACTTATGTAATGATATATAATGTGGTATAAAAAAGCTTCTTATAATTTATAAGAAGCTTTTTTTATATTAGTAGTTTATATCTGCAGGTTTTATATTGTTTTTATCACTAGAACTGCAAGGAGTAACACCATAAACCATAAAGCAGTGTGGACATTTATCTACATGAGTTTTCATAGTAAATGATTTAGAACAATTAACACACTTTATTTCATGATGAGTTCTTAAAGGAAACTCACCTTTACCCTTACTTCTCACTAAATCAACTACATTTTTACCATTATTTTTATCTGTATTAGAACATCCGCAACTCATAATAAATCCTCCTAAAAAATTTATGTATAATTTTATATATAAAATTATACATACCCTTTAGATAAAAGTCTGTAACAAATGATACACTTTAATATTAAAAAATCAAAGTATTAAAAACAAAAAATATATTGACTATTTTGAATTTTATAATTATAATATATAAAAATGCAAAAATAAAAATCCAGCGAAAAAGAAAGTAAATATAAAATAAGCTACAGCGAGTTAGGGTTGGTGTGAGCCTAATAGTAAATTTTATAATGAAGAGAGCTTTAGAGGAGGATGCTTGAAATTTTAGTATGGCATTCGGTCTGTCTCGCCTTAAGAGATTAGAGTGGATAAGTTTTACTTATTAATTAGAGTGGTAACGCGGAATATTTCGTCTCTTGGTTTTATAACCAAGGGGCTTTTTTGATATTTTAAATTACTTATTATATAAGTATTATTATCAATAAGAGTGGTAACACGGATTGAAAATTCGCCTCTTGGTCTAAAGACCAAGAGGCTTTTTGTTTAAATTTTATTTGGAGGAGTAATTATGGATAAATTTGTAATATAAACTTAACACTTACAATATTGGAAACAATATCTGTATATACTAAAAAATACACAAAATAATATATAATACGAGGTGAATAATATGAAACTATGGGGTGGACGTTTTAGAAAAGAAGAAAATAAACTTATGGAGGAGTTTAATAAATCATTTGATTATGACAATGTTTTATATAAAAAAGATATAGAAGGAAGTATTGCTCATGTATATATGCAAGTTCATTGTAAATTATTAACAGAAGAGGAGGGAATAGCTATAACAGATGGATTAGTTGGCATATATAAAGATATTTTAAATAGAAAATTATTACTAGAAGGAAACTATGAAGATATACATAGTTTTATAGAAATAAATTTAATAAATAGAATTGGTGATATAGGAAAAAAACTTCACACATGCAGAAGTAGAAATGACCAAGTTGCTACTGATATGAGATTATATGCTAAAGAAAAAACAATTAATATAATAAGCTTAATATCTGATTTTAAAAATACTATAAAAGAAGTTGCATATGAAAATCCAGTTATTATGCCTGGATATACTCATCTTCAAAGAGCTCAGGTAGTTACTTTTAAACACCACTTAATGGCTTATTACAGCATGTTTGATAGAGACGAAAAAAGACTTAAAAATGCTTTAGAAATATTAGATGAATCTCCTTTAGGGTGTGGGGCTTTAGCTGGAACTACACATAGTATAGATAGAAATATAACTAAAGAAAAATTAGGATTTAAGCGAATTGTAGAAAATTATATAGATGGAGTTAGTGATAGAGATTATTTATTAGAATTAATGAGTGATTTTTCAATAATTATGATGCATTTAAGTAGACTTAGTGAAGAATTAATATTATGGAGTAGTCAAGAATTTCAATTTGTAGAAATCGATGATTTATATACTACAGGAAGTAGCATAATGCCTCAAAAGAAAAATCCTGATGGGGCAGAATTGATAAGAGGTAAAACAGGGAGAGTATATGGTAACCTTTTTGGACTTTTAACGGTTATGAAAGGACTCCCGCTAGCTTATAACAAAGATATGCAGGAAGATAAAGAAGGATTTTTCGACAGTGTAAATACAGTTGAGATGTGTGTTTCAATAATGGAAAAAATAATATCTACTATTAAGGTTAATAAAGATAAAATGAAAGAAGCTGTTAAATCTGGATTTTTAAATGCTACAGAAGTTGCAGATTACTTAGTTAATAATAATATTGCATTTAGAGATGCTCATCAAATAGTTGGAAGCATTGTAATATACTGTGAAGATAACAAAAAGGCAATAGAAGATCTTACTATGGATGAGCTATTAAAATTTTCGGATGTATTTAAAAATGATATATATGATTTTATAGATTATGAGAGTATATTAAATAAAGGGATAAAAAAACATTTAAAATAAATAATAGCCATACTAATTTAAATTAGTATGGCTATTATTTATTTTGTTAAATATAAAAAAGTTAAATAAAAATGATAATTAATATCAATAAGCATTGACAAAGGGGTTTTATAATACTATCATTAATAATAAAGATACTAATTACTAATATGAAAGGGGCGTATATTAATGAATTTAGTAGTAGTTGGCGGACACGAAAGAATGGAAAAAGATTATATTAATATAGGAAAACAAAAAGGATATAAAACTAAGGTATTTACAACTATGTCATCAAAGTTTAATAACTCAATCGGAAAACCTGATGCAATAGTCATATTTACTTCAGCTGTTTCACACAAAATGACTTCGATAGCGGAAAATCAAGCTAAAAAAAATGATATATTAATAGTAAGACATAGAAATAGCAGTAAAATTGCATTTAAAGAATGTTTAGATAGAATAGATGAATGTATTGGAAATTGTAAAGAATGTAAATATAATAAAATTAAAAACATAAAAAAAGGATAGCTACTAATAGTTGCTATCCTTTTTATTATCTTCTTCTTCTGCTATGTTTACCTCTTTTTTTTGAATATATATTTCTATTATATGGTTTTCTTTTTTTTCTTCTTTTTCTCATTATAACAAATGCTATAACAATTATTACTAATGATATAACTATTAATGTAGCTAATTTTATTATTGACATAACAGCTTTATTCTCAGTTATAAAAGCAAATACACTGTTGACATTATTTTTAGCTATTAAATCTATTGAATGTTCAAGTTTACCTGAATTATATACATCTAAAGTACCGACTTTATCACCTTTTCTAATAGGTAACTTAGTTCTTGCTAAATTAGCTTTTGTAGTATAGCTACTTTCCTTTTGACCTTTAGGTAAGACACGTTTATAACTATACTCTGGCTCATAAGAAAGCTCTTTTTGTTTACTAAGGAAGATCTTCTTAGTACCAGCCTGTTTTTCTTTAGTAACAATAGTAGTAGAATAGAAATTTTCATATCCATAATCTAATAATGTTCTAGAATCTAGATATAAATCATTCCCAGTAGTTTTGAAGACAGCAGAGATAAGCCTCATATTATCTTTAACAGCACTAGATAAAAGGCATCTTCCGGCATCATCAGTATATCCAGTTTTTATACCATCAACTATATCATACTTAATATCGATTTGATTTCCTTTATAATTAATCTTTTCATTTGAAGTCAGAAACTTGTTAGTATTTACAAAGTATCTTTCGTGAGGATATGATTCACTAGGTTGATAACTAATAGACTTAGTTTTAACAATATTTCTAAAGATTTCATTATTCATAGCTTCTCTAGCCATAAGAGCCATATCGTAAGCTGTAGTATAATGGTTTGTATCTGGCAATCCATGAGGATTGTTAAAGTGAGTGTTTTTAGCACCGATTGCTTTAGCTTCTTTATTCATTAGTTCAACAAATTTTTCTACTGATCCACCACCTACATATCTAGCTAATACAACAGCTACATCGTTAGAAGAGTGAACTAGTAGGGCGTCTAATAATTGTTTAACATTGAAAGATTCACCGTTTTTTAAGTACATACTTGAGCCATCCACAGGTGGCAAGTCCTTAATTTCTACAACTTGACTTAAATCAGGAACATGTTTTAAGACAACATAAGCTGTCCAAGCTTTAGTAGTAGAAGCTGGGTAAAGTTTTGAAGAACCGTTTTTATCATATAAAACTTTTCCAGTTTCGTAATCCATTAAAACTGCATGTTCAGCTGTTAGATTGGGCTTAGCATTATTTGCAAATGAGATATTTGCAGTACTTAAAAATGAGGTAAAGGCTATAAGACATGACACTAAAAGAGATAAAATTCTTTTCATGTATTAACCTCCAAATTTAAAACTTATATTTTAGTATAACATATTTTTGTCAATAATTAAAATAAAGGAGTGATTAAAATTTGAAAAAATTGGGTAATATTATTATATTTTCTTTGATAATAATCTTAAGTATAGGAACAATTATATATAAAAATAGCAAAAAATTAGAAGATAATATTTACGTAGTTAGTGAGAGTGAAGAGAATAATAAACAAACAATTTCAAAAAATAATAAAAAAAATAATGATAAAATAGAAGATATAAAGGTTGCAAAAAGTAATAAAGATGTAAATAATAAAGTTGCGACTATATATATTAGTGGTGAAGTTAATTCGCCTGGTGTAGTAACTATAGATAGTGATAAAAGGTTATCTGATGCAATAGACAAATTAGGTGGGCTGACTAAGGAAGCTGATTTTAATAGAATAAATTTAGCTATGAAAATAGAAGATGAGAAACATTATATAATACCTAAAATAGGCGAAGAGCTAGAGTTTAATAATGAAGAATCAAATACTATGAAAAGTTTTGAAAATAAAGACAGTAATAAAATAAATATTAATACTGCTACAGTACAAGAATTAGATTCTTTGCCTGGTGTCGGAGAAGCAACAGCAAATAAGATACTAAATTATAGACAAGAAAATGGAACATTTAAATCAATAGAAGAAATAAAAAATGTAAATGGAATAGGTGAGAAAAAATATGAAGATTTAAAAGATGCTATTTGTATAAATTAATATAACTATACAAGTTTAAATCTATTCAATAAACATATTAAAGTGTGATATTATAGGAATATAATAATTAGCTAAAGGAGTAGGGTTATGCAAATTTTAAAAAGGCTTACTGAAATGACGACTTCAGGTGGCTGAGCGGCTAAAATAGGGCCAGAGGTTCTGGCTTCAGTTTTATCACAGCTTCCTAAAAATGAAAGTACAGATAAATTATTAGTAGGATTAGAAACATCAGATGATGCAGCTGTTTATCAATTAAATGATGAAATGGCTTTAATACAAACATTAGACTTTTTCACGCCAATGATAGATAATCCATATGTATTTGGTCAAATAGCAGCTTCAAACTCTTTATCAGATGTGTATGCTATGGGAGGGACTCCTTTAGTTGCAATGAATATAGTTTGTTTTCCATCTTGCCATGATATGAATGTGTTGGCAGAAATATTAAAAGGTGGATTTGATAAAGTAAAAGAAAGTGGAGCGCTTTTAGTTGGCGGACATACTGTGGATGATAAAGAGCCAAAGTATGGACTTTCTGTATCTGGTATAGTAAATCCAAATAAGGTTTTATCAAATGCAACTGCTAAAGTAGGAGATAAATTAATACTTACTAAACCAATAGGTGTAGGAATATTAAATACTGCTATGAAAGAAAACTTAGTGGACAAAGATATATCTGATAAAGTAATTGAGGTAATGGTACACTTAAATAAATATGCGGCTAAAAGTTTTGAAGATATAAATGTAAATTCAGCAACAGATATAACTGGATTTGGCCTTTTAGGACATACTCTTGAAATGGCTAAAGCATCAGATGTAAGTATTGAGATAGAGGCTAGAGAAGTTCCTATATTAGACGGTGCAATTGAAATGGCACGGATGGGAATTATACCTGCAGGAATGTATAGAAATAAAGAATATATATCAAAAGATGTTGATATTAAAAATATAAAACTAGAAATAGAAGATATTTTATATGATCCTCAGACTTCTGGAGGATTATTAGTATCAGTAAAACCAGAATTAGCACAAGAACTTGTAAAAGATATGAAAAAGAATGGTTCTATAGAGGCAAAAATTATAGGTACTGTAAAACAAAAATCTGAAAAATATATTACGGTTATATAAATAACCGTAATTTTTATATATTAACAAGGAAAGGGTGATTGTGTTGATAAAAAAAGAATTATTTTCTATGTTACCATCAGTTGATGAGGTGTTAGGAGATAAAAATGTAATAAAAGCATTAGAAGAATATCCAAGGAGTTTGGTGTTAGACTCAATAAGAGAATCAATAGATGTAAAAAGAAAATTTATTATAAATATAAATGAAGATAGTATAGATAACTTTAATATAAAATTGGAAGATATTATAGAAGATTCACTTCAAAGAATTAGAATAAATTATTCGTTATCATTAAAGAAAGTTATAAATGCCACTGGAACAGTTATACATACTAATTTAGGAAGATCATTACTTAGTGAAAGCATAAAGGAAGAATTATGGAACCTATCATCTAGATATTCAAATTTAGAATATGATTTAGAAAAAGGGGAAAGAGGTTCTAGATATACTCATTTGACACAGATGATAAAAAAGCTTACAAATGCTGAAGATGTTTTGGTTGTTAATAATAATGCAGCAGCAGTTTTACTTGTACTAAGTACAATGGCTAAGAATAAAGAAACTATAGTTTCGCGTGGAGAATTAGTTGAGGTAGGTGGATCATTTAGAATACCTAATATAATGGAATTAAGTGGAACTAAACTTGTAGAAATTGGTTCAACTAATAAAACTAATTTAAGTGACTATAAGAGTGCTATAAATGAAGATACAAAAGCTATAATGAAAGTACATACAAGTAATTATAAAATACTAGGATTTACAGACAGTGTAGATATAGAAGACCTGTCTAAATTAGGTAAAGAATATAATATTCCTGTTATAGAAGATTTAGGAAGTGGAGTATTTATAGATTTATCTAAATATGGTTTATCTTATGAACCGACAGTACTAGATTCTATAAAAAGTGGGGCAGATATAGTAACTTTTAGTGGAGATAAAATGCTCGGAGGCCCTCAAGCTGGTATTATAGTGGGGAAGAAAAAATATATAGATGAAATGAAAAAAAATCAACTTACAAGAGCCCTGAGAGTTGATAAGTTAACAATATGTGCTCTAGAGGCTACTTTAAGAATGTATTTAGATGAGAAAAAAGCAGTAGAGAATATACCTACATTAAAAATGCTAACATTAAATAAATCAGAGTTAGAGGAAAAGGCTTTAAAGTTATTTAACAAAGTTAATAAACTAAATTTAGATATACATATATCGATTGAAGATGGTTTTTCACAAGTTGGGGGAGGGTCTATGCCTATTGAAGTTATAAAAACAAAGGTTATAGCTATAACTCCAAATAAAATAAATGTATCAAATTTAGAAAAAAGACTTAGATTAAGTGAATCTCATATAGTAGCTAGAATATATGATAACAAATATATATTAGATGTAAGAACAATATTTGAAGATGAGTTTGATGTTATTGCAAGTGAACTAGAAAATGCTTTAACATAAAAGCTTTATTGGGAGGAATAGATGAAAAACATAGTAATAGGAACAGCAGGACATATAGATCACGGTAAAACTACTCTTATAAAAGCGCTAACTGGTAGGGAAACAGATACATTAGCAGAAGAAAAAAGAAGAGGTATATCTATAAATTTAGGATTTACATATTTTGATTTACCAAGCAATAAAAGAGTTGGAATAGTAGATGTTCCGGGACATGAGAAATTTATAAAAAATATGCTAGCAGGAGTGGCTGGTATAGATATTGTACTTTTTGTAGTTGCATGTGATGAAGGGGTTATGCCCCAAACTGTTGAGCATTTAGATATATTAACATTTTTAAATGTAAAAAAAGGAATAATAGTACTTACAAAGTGCGATACAGTTGATGATGAATTTATAGAATTAGCAAAAGAAGATGTTGAGCAAAAGGTAAGAGGAACGTTTTTAGAAAATGTAGATATTATAGAAGTTGACTCTATATCAAAAAGAGGAATAGATAATTTAGTTAATGCAATAGATAAGATGAGTGAAGAAATAGAAGATAATGATAGAGACTTACCAGCAAGGCTTAATATAGATCGAGTTTTTTCTGTAAATGGATTTGGAACTGTTATAACAGGAACATTATTAGAAGGAAAAATTAGTATAGATGATGATTTAGTTATTTATCCTAAAAAATTACCAACTAAGATAAGAAGTATACAGGTGCATGGAGAAAGTGTTAATGAAGCCTATGCAGGACAGAGAACTGCTATAAATATATCAAATGCAAAAGTAGAAGAAATACAAAGGGGAGATGTATTGGCAGCAAAAGATTCTTTGGAGGAATCTATGATGTTAGATACAAAACTTTCACTAGTAAATCATTCTAACAAAATATTAAAACATTGGGATAGATTAAGATTATATCATGGAAGTAGAGAAATATTTTGTAGAGCAGTTCCGCTAAATGTAGAAACTATAGAGAGTGGACAAAGTGGATATGTACAACTAAGACTAGAAGAAAATATAGTTGCTAAAAAAGGAGATAAATTTGTATTAAGAACCTATTCACCTATGGAAACAATTGGAGGAGGCATAATAATAGATGCATCGCCTAAAAAGCATAAAAGATTTGATGATGAGCTAATACAGACACTTAAGTTAAAAGAAAAAGGTGAACTAAAAGATATTTTAGAAGAGTACTTAAAAATAAATTTAAATAAGTACATAACTATAAAAGATATTATGAGCTATAGCGGAGATAGTGAACTTAATATAAAGGAAGCTATAGACAAATTAGTGAAAGAAAAAAGAATACTTATTATAAATAATATTTATATTCATATGAGCAAGTATGAAAAATTTAAGGAAGATACAGTAAAAATATTATTATCTTATCATAAAAAATATAGGCTTAGAAAAGGTATGCTAAAGGAAGAATTTAGATCAAAATTAGAGTCTAAATTTAAAATGAAAGATATAGATACATTATTAAATTATATGGAAAATGAAAAAATAGTAAAATTAGATAATAATATAGTTTCTTTATATAATTTTGAAGTTGTATTTAATGATAAACAAAAAGAAATAAAATTAAATATACAAAAAAACTTAGAGAAGATGATGTATTACCTATATTAAGTATAGAAAGTATATGTGAAAGTAATCACTACTATATAGAAGTTTTAGAATCTATGATAGGTAATTATGTTGAAAAATTAGATGATAATCATGTTATGGACAAAGAAATATATGAATCTGCTAAAGAAGAATTAATAAATTATTTAATGGAAAATAAAGAAATAACTTTAGGTGAATATAGAGATTTAATTAATTCTAATAGAAAAAATTGTATGATTTTATTAGAAAATTTTGATAGAAAGAAAATAACTAAAAGAGAAGAAAATAAAAGAGTTTTATTCTAAAAATTATATTATTTATAAAATACCAAGATATAATAACAAAAACATACATATCTTGGTATTTTATTATGCAAATAATAAAGAAATAATGAGATAAAAAAGCATTTATAGTATAATAATAGAGTATAAATAAATAGGAGGAGAGGGTATTGGAGGATATTGTATCGATAAGGGAAAAGAAAAACTATATAAATGAAAACTTAGCTATTTTATTTATTTTTATAGGATATATATTATTATCATATATTATGAAAGATGTTGCTCAGTTTGAAATTTTTGTACACACTATATATTCTACATTTTTAATTGCTATGGGAATAATAGTATTTAAAAGTATAGAATTTAATATAGATAAATTTTGTATATTTTTAGGTGCAGTATTTGCACTTACTGGGATAATAGAATGTATTTATGTAATTACAATGGTAACAGATAGAAGTAATATGTATTACAGTAACAATTTTAAAGTTATCTTAATAGCTTTTGTAGATATACTACCAATGATAGGTATATATTTAAGTTTTAATCACATAAAACGAGATAAAAATGTGATTATGGATATAATTATATTGACAGTTGTTACAACGATATCAATATTTATAGCAATGAAAGCTTTGTCAGATAATAGTTTAATAAAAATAAACTTAATGGAAAAAGAAAATAAGTTATTAATTGAATTGATTATAAATGGATTTTTACTTTTAATGGGTATGGTTATATATAAAAAAGTTGGTAACATTGGAGAATGTCTAGATGATCAAGAAAAGTACTATTTTAAGAGGATGATTATAGTTATATCTCTATCTAGAATAACAACACTAATAAATCCGTATTCAAATAATTTAAAATTTGCAGATATATTAAGCCAAATTATAACTAATGTAGCTATGATATATATATATAACTACATAGTATATGCAAATTTTAAAAAACCTTATAATAAATTAAATTCCATAAACTATGAACTAGTAAAAAAAACAAATATATTAAAAAATAATAATATTAAGCTTATAGAACATACAAATAATATGTATGGTCTTAAGGAAGTTCTTAATGATAAAGAGTCAAAATTGCAATCAACATTAGATGTTTCAGTAAATTGCATAATAGTTTTTAATAAAGATAAAAAAGTGACATATACAAATAAAAAATTTGAATCAATATTTGCATATGAAGGCGATAAAATAACTAATAGCATAGAAGAAAGTATGAAATATACAATAGGTAACTTTGACGATTTTATAAAAAATGTAGATTATGTATTTGATGGTAAAGAAAATTTAAACCAAATTATTAAAGTAAATAATAATAGAGTTTATCATGCTGCATTTTCTCCCTTAATAATAAAGGGTAATATACAAGGTGCTCTATGTATATTAATAAACAAAACAAGACAAATAGAGTATGGACAAAAAATAATCGATGCTAATAAGAAATCTGAAAGATTTTTAGAAAGTATAGGAGATGGAATAATAGTTTTTCAAAATGGAGAAAAAATATATACTAATAAAGCAAGTAAGAGTATATTTAAAGAAAGATTAAATTCTATAGATTTTAATTTCTATAGGGAAAATAAAAATAAAGAAGCTTACTTTAAAATTGATGGAAAAGAAGTATTTCTAGAAATGGAATTTTCAGATTATACAAAAAATAAAGAATTAAACACTATAGTAGTGGTAAGGGATATAACTAGTCGTAAAAGAGCTCAAATGAGGCTAAGAGAAAATCAAAAAGCATATTCCAAGTTTATAGATATATTACCTGATGGTATTTGTCTATTAAATGAAGAATTACAAATTACATATGCTAATAAATCTCTTTTAGATATGTTAGAAATTAATAGCTTAAATCAAATTAATAATAACAATATTAAAAGTATAATAAATTTAACTGAAGAAGAAGAAGATTTATTTGATAGAAAAATGAAAAAGGTTATCAGCAAAAATAAATACATGCTTTTACTAGAGTATGAGTTAATAACACATAATAAAAATAAGGTTCAAGTAGAAGTAAATGCAACTCCATTTTTTAATGAAGATAATTATATAATGCTTATAATCAAAGATTTAACCTATAAAAAAACATCTGAGATGGCAGAAAAAGAAATACTAGATAGATTTAAGACTGATAAAATAAAAACAGAATTCTTTGCGAACATGTCCCATGAACTTAAAACACCATTAAATGTTATTTCTAGTTCTAACCAATTATTAGATTCACTTTATAAAAATGAAAAAATTGAAGATTATAATAATAGCGTGAAATCTCATATAGATTTAGTTAGACAAAGTTCATATAGATTACAAAGATTAATTGGAAATATAATAGATCTAACGAAGATGGAATCAGGATTCTATAGGTTAAAGCTATATAAATACAATATTGTAAATGTTGTTGAAGACTTATTTATGAAAATAGAAGAATATGCAAATAAAAAAGATATAAGCATTGTATTTGATACAGATAGTGAAGAAGTATATGTTAATATAGATAAATCTGAAATGGAAAGAATAATATTAAATTTATTATCAAATTGTATAAAATTCACAGATATTGGTGGAAGTATAAATGTAAATATATATGATAAAGGAAGTAATGTTGCAATAAGTGTACTAGATAATGGAGTTGGTATACCAAAGAATAAAATAGGATTAATATTTGAAGAATTTGGACAGGTAAATAAAACATTATCTAGAAATGCAGAGGGTAGTGGAATAGGTCTTTCTATAGTAAAAAACTTAGTTGAACTACATAATGGTAGTATATATGTTAAAAGTGAGGAAAATAAAGGTACTGAGTTTATAATAATTATACCTAAAACAAATGTACATAATGACGATTATCAGGAAGATAGAAGGATATATAATATTGATGAAAAAATAAAAATAGAATTTTCGGATATATATTACTAAAATAGTAGAAAAATAGATATAAATAGATTTATATTAAATTAAAGTAGGTGATATTATGGTTAAATTAGGTAATGATTGGGATATTCTATTAGAAGATGAATTTAAAAAAGAATATTATCTAAACTTAAGAGAATTTTTAAAGGCTGAATATAGTTCAAAAATAATATACCCTGATGCAAACAACATATTTGAAGCTTTAAAGCATACATCATATAATGGTACTAAGGTTTTAATATTAGGGCAAGATCCATATCATGGAGAAGGTCAGGCTCATGGTTTAGCATTTTCAGTTCAAAAAGGAATACAAACTCCTCCATCTTTATTAAATATATATAAGGAATTACAATCAGATTTAGGATGTTTTATACCTAATAATGGATATTTAATGCCTTGGGCTGATCAAGGAATTCTTTTATTAAATACAGCATTAACAGTTAGAGCTCATGAAGCTAATTCTCATAAAGATAAAGGATGGGAAATTTTCACTGACAGTATAATAAAGATTTTAAATGGGCGTGAAGAACCAATTATATTCGTTTTATGGGGTTCAAACGCACGTAGTAAGAAAAAATTAATAGATAATAAAAAACATTACATACTAGAATCTCCTCATCCAAGCCCGCTATCGGCATATAGAGGATTTTTCGGATGTAAACACTTTTCAAAAATAAATGAAATTCTTAAAAGTATAAATAAAGAGCCTATTGATTGGCAAATACCTAATATATAAAAATAGCCAGACTTCTAATTTAATTAGAAATCTGGCTATTTTTGTATTTAATTGTAACTTTTAAATATAATTTTAATAATATGTATTAAAAGGAATTAGGTGATATTTTATGGATTTAATTATGTTAAAGCCGATTCAAGTTAAAGAAATGATAGAAAATAATCAATTTGATTTAATTATAGATTTAAGAGATAATGAAAATTACCATAAAGGGCATTTGCCAGGGGCTATAAATATTCCCATAAATGAAATAACTGATAAATTAAATTTTTTAGATTTATACAAGAAAAAATCTATTATTTTATATTGTGGAATAGGAAGTAAAAGTATAAGTGCAGGCAAGGTATTAATTATAAATGGATTTGAAAAAATATATAGTCTTTCAAATGGAATTAAAGGGTATAAATATGAACTAAAATCAAATTAAATGTTACAAAAATGTAACTAATAAAAAGTATGCTGGACACTTTGGAAAAACTAAGTAAGCATATTTTTTATTTTTTGTCAAGTTGACAAGTGGTATCAAAAAAGTTACAATTTATACATAGAAAGTGACAAATAACTTTAATTTAAATATAAAACTTAGAAGATAAGGAAGGAGAATATTATGAACTTAAAAAATAATAAAACATTAAAAGTCTCGGTCTTGGCCGGTTTATTATCAGTTGGAATTTTAGCAGGTGGCTACTCTATATTAAACAAAGATATAACCTTAGTAGTAAAAGGAGAGGAAACATCAGTATCAACGTTTAAATCTACAGTGAAGGAAATTTTAGAAGAACAAAATGTTAAATATGACGGAAATGATATTGTAAGCGTAGATTTAGATAGTAAGTTAAAAGATGGATCGAAAATAGAAATAATAGACGTTAAAGAAGAAGTTATTAAAGAAAACAAAGAGGTACCTTTTGAAGTAAATGTAGTTGAAGATAACAATTTACTAAAAGGTAAAACGGAAATTAAAACAGAAGGGCAAGCTGGTAAGAATGAATTAGTTTATAAAATAACTTATCATAATGGGAAACAAATGGAAAAGAAATTTGTAGAAGAATTAGTATCAGTTGAGCCAGTTAATAAGATAGTTAAAAAAGGAACTAAAGTTGAGGTTCAAGTTGCATCATCAAGAGGTTCTAATACTGGAAGAAAAGCTAATGTAGCAACTACATCAACTGTATCGGCTAAATCAAATTCATCAAGTAGTAAAGGTAAACATATGAAGGTAGTTGCAACGGCTTATTCAGGAGATACTGTAACATCTACAGGTACAAAGCCTAAGTGGGGAACTATAGCAGTAGACCCAAGTGTAATACCATACGGAACAAAGGTGTATATACCTCAATTTGGTCAGACATTTATAGCAGAAGACTGCGGAGGAGCTATAAAGGGAAATAAAATAGATATATTTATGAATGATGAGTCTACAGTTAAAAACTGGGGAAGAAAAACTATAGATATATATATTGTTGGATAAAATTAAGGAGTAGCTATTTAGCTACTTCTTTTTATTTAATATGATTAAAAATTATAAATCTGTTGAAAATTATAAATAAAAATGTTATTATAAGACTTAAGCTATAAAAAATTTATTTTATATGGGGGTGGATGGGTGCTGGTGTGTCCTCTAGTCTTCAAAACTAGTATGAGGGGTTAATAGCTTCTTGGGTGGGTTCGATTCCCACGCACTCCCGCCAATTATAAAAAGGAACTCTTTTGAGTTCCTTTTTGCATATTAAAGATAGAGAATTATTTATTTATATTTTCAGCTGTTGATTTTATAAACTTCTCATTTTTATCATCCCACTTATATATTTCTTTTGTGGTATTTTTATTTATTTCATTGAATTCTTCGCTAGACTGAGAACCTTCATATTCCGTTATAGTTGTTATACATAAAATTCGAGGTATAGATCCTTCTAAATAATCTATAGAACTTGTTTCTATATTTTTGATTAGATCATCGCTGTTATCTTTTTTATTTAATTTTTCACTATATATACTTTTATTAAAAACGGATATGTACTTATTATCTTTTTTATAAAATATTTCGAAAAACTCTCTTTGGCTAATATTATTAGAAGAATTAGAGTCTTTTTGCTCAACTATTAAGAAATCCTTATAAAAATAAAAGTTGCTAACAAGAGCTAAGTTATTAATACTACATTGAAATTTTAAATTATTATTATCAATTTTATTATAAATAGCTATAAAAGAAATTTGTTCAGGTAAAGATAAAGTAAAAGCAACTTTATTTTTATTATCATTAGGTATTTCATCGGTAACGGAAATTTCTATATAATCAGCATATTTTATAAGATTATCATTATTAGTGTCTTTTAAAATTTTTAAAATTAAATTATAATTATCATTATTATGCATAACATCTTTAGCATAAGAAATAGGTAATATAGTTTCATGGGTATATTTTTTTACCAGTAAGTTACCTAAGATAAGTAAGTTTATAATAAGTAAAAAAGATAGCAGATTTATAATTTTATTCAAATTAAACCTCCTTAAAATTTTAGGATTTAATATTAAAATATATTCTGTTAAACTAAAATAAATAACTTTAGGAGCATAGTAAATATGGAAAAAAACTTTAAAACAAGAACAGGCCTTATAATAGGTGATGAAGGACTAGAAAAATTAAAAAATTCTAATGTGATAGTATTTGGAGTTGGAGGGGTTGGAAGTTTTGCTGCAGAAGCAATAGCTAGAGCAGGAGTGGGAAACCTTACAATTGTTGATTTTGATGATGTAGATATAACAAATATCAATAGACAGCTTCCGGCGCTACACTCTACAGTAGGAAAGTATAAGGTAGAAGTTATGAAAGAAAGAATACTTGATATTAATCCCGATATAAATATTAAAGCTGTTAGAAAAGTATATAACAAAGATACGAGTGAGGAGATACTAACGGAAGATTATGATTATGTAATAGATGCTATAGATATGGTTACATCAAAAATACACTTAATAGAAACTTGCAAGTCTAAAGGATTAGAGATTGTAAGTTCTATGGGTATGGGAAATAAATTAGATCCTACAAAAATAGTTGTTACAGATATACATAAAACAAGTATGTGCCCATTAGCTAAAGTAATGAGAAAAGAACTAAAGGATAGAAGGATAAAAAAATTAAAGGTTGTATACTCAACAGAACAACCTCAAGAACTAAAAAAGAAAATAATGAACGGCAAAAAAATAACACCAGGAAGTACTTCATTTGTACCATCTGTTGGAGGTTTAATAATAGCATCTGTAGTTATAAATGACTTATTAAATAAATAATAAATAAGGAACAAGTAATATTGTTCCTTATTTTTCATATTTATAATTCTTTTTAGTATAAATAGTTTTACCATCGCTATAAAATACAATATCTCCAAGTAAATCAGTTCTATAGACTTTTATACCTTCAGTAGATAAATTTTCTAGAGTTGATCTATGAGGATGTCCGTATTGATTTTTATACCCACATGATATTGTAGCTATATCTGGAGATACTTCTTTTAAAAAGTTTTCATTAGTTGAAGAGCTACTGCCGTGATGTCCTACTTTTAAAAAATCTACATCATTTAAATTAAAGGAATTTATGATATCCATTTCATTTTGATACTCAGCATCTCCTGTAAATAAAAATGATTTATTCATAAAGTTTAGTTTGAATACGATTGAATTTAAGTTATTATCATCTTGGATAAAAGAAGGATTTAAAGTTAGTATATCTATATTATCTTCAATATTTATGGTGTCATCTTTATATAAGTGTTGAATAGATAAATTTTTATTTAAACAAGCATTAACTAAATTTTTATAAGCGTTAGTATTTGTTTCTTGTTCTGGCATAAAGATTGATTTAACGTTAAAATCATTAATTATATTATCAAGTCCTCCGATGTGGTCTGAGTCTGGATGGGTAGCAATCATTATATCTACAGTCTTTACTTTATATTTTTTTAAGTAAGATTTAATTATATGTGAACTATTTTCATCTCCGCTATCTACCAAAATATTTTTAGAATTAGGAGTTTGTATTAAAATACTATCTCCTTGACCAACATCAATTATATGTACAGCTAAATGAGAATTTTTGTCACAACCGCATAAAAGTGATATTATAATAAATATCAATGTTATAAATAAATTCCTAAATTGCATAATACCTCCATTCATTACATGTTTACAAAAAATATAAGATGGGTAATATAAGTTAGTAAAAGTATTTTATTTTATATTCTAAACAATATAATATAAGATAATTCAATAAAATAATGATTCACTAAAATAATTAATAAAGAGTATTTTATATAATGAATAAAATTAAAGTGGTATATATTTATAAATTAAATGTTAAAGTAGTAAAACTAGGAGGATTTTATGATTTTTAAAGAAATTAATATAAATTCAAAACAGGAATTAGATCCATATTTTGAATTAGTCGATTATGAAGCTTGTGAGTACTGTTTTAGTACTTTATATATGTGGCAACATGCTTATAACACAGGATATTATATCGGAGAAGATTTTGCAGTAATAGTTGGAGAATATGAAGGTGATAGCTTTTCAATACAGCCATTAGCTCGTAAAGAAAAGCTGCCTGAAGTTATAGATTTTGTAGTAAGGCACTTTGAAGAGGGAAATAAAAAGATATATTTAAGAGGTGTTAATAAAGATATCGTAGAATTTTTAAAAGAAAGATACCCAGATAAATTTGAATATATAGAAGAAAGAGATTTATTTGACTATGTATATGATGGAGAAAGCTTAAGAACTTTAGCTGGAAGAAAAAATCAAAAGAAAAGAAATCATATAAACTATTTCTTAAATGAATATGAAGGAAGATTTGAATATAAATTATTAGATAAAGAAAACTTCAAAGAATGTTTAGATTTAATGAAAGAATGGACGAATAATAAAGAAGAACATGATGAATTTGATGAAGGTATGGATGATGAACTTATAGGAATAAAGAAAATATTTGATAACTATGATGTTTTAAAAGATAAATTAAAGGTAGCTGGAATATATGTAGATGGAAAATTAGAAGCATTTACAATTGGTGAATTATTAAATAAAAATATGGCTTTAGTTCATATAGAAAAAGCTAATCCGGAAATTAGAGGATTATACCCATATATAAATCAACAATTTATAGTAAATGAATTTGAAGATGTTGAATTTGTAAACAGAGAAGAAGATTTAGGAATAGAAGGACTTAGAAAAGCTAAACTTTCTTACCATCCATGTAGATTTGTAGAAAAGTATACTGTTAGGGAGGCATAAAATGCAAATAAGATATGCTAGGTCTAATGAGATAGATGATATAAAAGATATATGGAATTATTGCTTTGATGATAGTGATAGTTTCGTAAATTATTATTTTAACGATAAGTACAGCAGATTTAACACTGTTGTAGTAAATGAAGGGGAAGAAATAGTTTCTTCCCTTCAATTAAATCAATATAAACTTATTTTAAATGATAAAGTATATGATAGTTCATATGTAGTCGGAGTTTCAACACTACCTCAAGTTAGAGGAAGAGGATATATGAGAAATATAATGAAATTTACACTTAGAGAACTATATGCAAAAGGACAGTTAATATCAATTCTTATGCCAATAGATTATAGACTGTATAGACAATATGGATATGAACATTGTTACGACCAACTTGAATATACTATAGATATTGAAGATTTAAAAAGATTTAGAATAGGTGGTAGATTACATAAAATAAATGAATCTCATATAAATGATTTAATAGATATTAGTAAGTTTTTCTTAAAAGATACTAATGGAAATGTTTATAAGACGGATGAATATTATAAAAACCAATTCAAAGAAGTGAAAAGTGAAAATGGATATATGTATATACATGAAGATGAAGGCAATCAAGGGTATATAATTTATTTCTTAAATGGAGACAAGATGTTTGTTAGAGAACTATTTTATAAAAATATTAATTCTCTAAAATCTATGCTAAAGTTTATATATAATCATAACACTCAATGTAGAGAAGTTGTAATTTCGTCACCTGTAAATGATAAAATAAGATTTATACTAGATAATCCTAAAACCTCACAAATAAAGATAAAGCCATTTATGATGGGTAGAATTATAAACTTAGAAAAATACTTAGAAAGTTTAGATATAGATAGTAATTTAAATTTAGAAGCGAATGTGTTCGTAGAAGATCAATTTTTAAGTGAAAATAATGGAGTATTTAATATAAAATTAAATAACAATAAACTAGAAGTTAAAAAAGTTGATAGTGATTATGATGGATATTTTACTATAAATACTATGACTCAACTATCATTTTCATATATAGATATGGAAGAGGCATTAGTGATAAATAACAAGTCAGAAAATGAATGTAGTGAAAATGTAATTAAATTATTTAACACTATATTTACAAAGAAAAAAAATTATATAAATGAATATATATAAGAGGTATCAATTAGATATCTCTTTTTTATTTGTTAGTAATTATAATTGTTTAAAATTTAAAGCCTTTGAAAATAATCAAAGAAAAAGGTTGTATTAGGAGGTAGGATGAGAAGACCACTGCTAATAGTATTTGTTATTATTATTTTTATATCATCTATATATACTAAAAATGAAAAAGAAAATATATTATATGATAATAAAAATATAATTATAGAAGGCTTAGTAAAAGACAAAAAAGAAAAGGAAAAATATAATGAGTATAAAGTAGATGAATTTTTAATAAGAGATTATAAAAAAAGTAGAAATATAAAAATGGGACAAATCATAAAGATAGAAGGAAAGTTTAAAAGTTTAGATAGAATAAATTATGAAGATTTTAATTATGGTAAATATTTAAAGAGTAATGGATATAAAGGATTGATTTATATTAGTAGTTATGAAGTGTCAGGGAATAATAAATTATATCTATCAATAGGAAATATAAAGACATACATAAGAAGTACAACAAGGTATCTATATAAAGAAACATCTGATTTTATAAATTCAATAATAATAGGAGAAAAAGAAAATCTTACTAAAGAAGATAAAGAGATGTTTAGTAAAACAGGTACAAGTCATATAATAGCCATTTCAGGACTTCATACTAGTATATTTTGTGTGTTAATAAGCTTTATAATAGGTGGAATAAATAAATATTATAAATTAATAATACTTTCATCTATTATATTTTTATATTCAATTATGGTGGGGGCATCACCGTCTATAATAAGATCTGTTATATTTACTATAATTTTGTATCTAGCAGTTTTTATTGATAAAAAAAGAGATCAAATATCAACTTTATCTATGATAGGCATATTTTTAATAATAAATAACCCATATATTATATATAATGTAAGTTTTCAATTGTCTTTTCTCGCTACATTGTCTATAATATATTTCTATGGCTATATAAATAATATTATAAAAATAAGTTTAATATCATTAACATTATCAGCCAATATATTAACATTACCAGTAGTATATTATAATTTTAAAGGTATACCTGTAATTTCGGTAATTAGTAATATAGTAATAGTGCCGTTTATAGGTCTTATAATGTATTTAAGCATTATGAGTGTAGCTTTATTTAAAATAAATATACAACTAGCAAAGTTGATATCAAACTTTAATGGATTTATAATAGATATAATATATTTTTTACTAGAAAAACTTAGTAATTTATATTTTTCATACATTGAAGTAAATAATCCAAGCATATATTGTGTAATTATTTATTATACAATAGTGTTTTCATATATGATTTATAAAGAACAGAAGGTTATGAAGGAGCAAAAGAATGAATTACAAGGATATTATAAATAATCTTAAAAATAAAAACTTTGAAAATATGTACCTATTTTATGGTAGAGAATACTACTTGATTGAAAATGCAATAAAGTCATTTAAAGACACGTTAAATGAAAGTATGGTAGATTTTAACCTAGATGTTATTGATGGAAAAGAAACTATGTTAGATCAAATCATAAGCTCTATAGAGACACTACCATTTATGGATGATAAAAAAATAGTTATAATAAAGGACTTTGAATTACTAAAAGGTAAGAAAAAGAATTTTAGTGATAGTGATGAAAAGTATTTAATTGAACATTTAGATAATATACCGGAAAGTACAGTAGTAGTTTTTGCTGTATATGGAGATGTTGATAAAAGAAAATCTTTAGTTAAGAAAATTGATAAAAAAGGTATAGTATTTAACTGTGATAAATTATCTGACATGGATTTATTTAAATGGGTCAAAAAGAAGTTTGAACTAAATCGTGTAGTAATAGACAATCCTCAAATAATGTACTTTATAGATCAAGAAGGATATAGGGATAAAAGCAGTGAAAAGACTTTATCTGATTTAGAAAATGAAATTAATAAAATAAGCTCATTTGTTGGAAAAGAAAATAAAGTGACAAATGATATAATAGATAAGTTATCACAAAAAAAGTTGAAAATGATATATTTAAATTAATAGATTACATAGGAGAAAAAAAATCTTCGGACTCAATGAAAATTTTAAATGATATGTTACAAGAAGGGGAGTCAGTTTTAGGTATATTTGCAATGATAGCAAAGCAATTTAAAATAGTTATGCAAGTTAGACAACTAAGTACAGATGGTTATAGTGCTAAAATAATAGCTGAGAAATTAAAGATTCATCCATTTGTAGCGGGGAAAGCATTAAAACAAACTAAAAACTTCTCTGATGATATAATTGTAGATATGTTAAATTATATATTAGAAAGTGATTATAAGATAAAAAATGGGTTAATAAGAGAAAATTTAGCTGTAGAAATGCTAGTAGGAAAGTATTGCAACTCTAAAATAATTTAAATAAAATACAGAAAAATCTTAGTATAAATACTAAGATTTTTCTGTATTTTATTTTTAATAATAAAAAAGCCCTTGATTTTAATCAAGGGCTAATATCTATTAACATTATAAACGGTTAATTAAGCGTTCATTCCGTTTAATTTTTGAGCTAATTTAGATATCTTTCTAGCTGCAGCGTTCTTGTGTATAGTTCCTTTAGAAGCTACTTGGCTTATTCTCTTTTGAGCGTATTCAAATCTTGATACAGCCTCATCTTTATTTCCTGCTAATACAGCTTCTTCGAATCTTCTTATAGCAGTTTTAACTTGAGATTTTCTAGCTCTATTTAAAGCAGTTTTCTTTTCGATAACTTTTATTCTCTTTTTAGCTGATTTTATGTTTGCCACCGTGTTCACCCCCTCGTGTTTTTTTTATTATATTCATCGTCAACATATTAGATTTTAACAGAAATAAATCTAAAAATCAAGGATAATTATTTATTAGTTTTATATAATATCTTTTTCTTTTGACTTTTTAGATTATAACCCATATAAAAATAATTTACAACACAGAAATTAAATATTCATGGATTTATAAAATTATAATTTTTGTTATAAAATACTAAAATTTGTTAACACTTATAACTAGCATTTAATTTGTACTAGGAGGGTTAAAATGATTAGTATAAGAACAGACTTAGCCTTAGAAGCTAGAGAGATGTGTGAAGATGGACAATCATCTAGTGAGATACCAGGGGTTAAACTTGAAAAAAAAGAATTAGAAAATTGTATAGTAACAAAAGTTGAAGTTATAGATGAACAAGGCTCTCAAATAATGAATAAAGGAATCGGAAAATATATAACTTTAGAAAGTAATCTTATGAAATTTGATGATGATGAATCTAGAGAAGAAGTAATAGGTTACTTAAGAAATGAATTAGCAGAAATATTAGGTACAGATAAAACTAAAAAAACATTAGTAATAGGACTTGGAAACTGGAATATAACATCAGATGCCTTAGGACCAAAGACTGTATCTAAAACACTAGTAACAAGGCATATTTTTAAAAATTATAACAAAGATTACGATGATGATTTTACTGAAGTAGCAGGGTTAAGTCCTGGGGTTATGGGACTTACAGGGATAGAGACAAGTGAAATTGTAAAATCAGTTGTAGATAAAATTAAACCAGATAGAGTTATAGCCATAGATGCGCTTGCCTCTAGAAAAATGGAAAGGGTAAACACTACAATACAAATATCAACCGCAGGTATAGCACCTGGAGGAGGGGTAGGAAACAAGAGAAAAGCCCTAAATAAAGACTATTTAGGAGTAGATGTTATAGCAATAGGTGTTCCTACTGTTGTAGACGCTGCAACTTTAACAAGTGATGTATTAGATTTAGCAATTGACAATTTAATGAATCAATCAGAAGGAATAGAAAATTTTTATAGTATGTTAAAGCAACTTAAAGAAGAAGAAAAATATAATTTAATAAAAGATTCACTAGATCCATATGATAAAAACTTAATAGTAACACCTAAGGATATAGACGAAACTATTGAAAATTTATCAGTAATAATAAGCGAAGGATTAAATAGATCTCTTCACCCAGGTAGGATCATTAATTAAGGAGGAGTAAAAATGTTAAGAAAACGCATAAAGGCACTTTCTATAGCCTGTGTGTTAGTTTGTATTTTACCAATAGCATCTTATTCAATGGATAAAGATGAGTTTTTAAAGTTTTTAGTAAACTCATCATACCCAGAGGCTAAAGATGATAATAAGGAAGTAAGTAAAAATACTAAAAATGAAAATAAAAACACAGAGGATAAACAAGGAAAAGATTATATTAAATTTCATGTAGGGGAAGAAAATATACCAAAAATAAAAAGTAATGAAAATAATAGCAATAACGAAGTTACAAAAACTACAGTAAATACATCAGAATATAAAAATGACATTAGAGTAACTAAAGAAAGTCCAAGAATATTAATATACCATACACACTCTGGAGAAACATATTCAAACTCACCAGGAGGAAATTTCCATTCAAAGGATAAAGAAAACTCAGTAATGGCTGTAGGTAGCTTAGTTACAGAAGAGTTAAATAAAAAAGGATGGGGTGTAGTTCATACAACTAAATACAATGATTATCCTTCATTCAATCATGCTTATGCAAACAGTTTAAAAACAATACAATCTATTTTACCTAAATATAATAGTATAGATATTGCTATAGACTTACATAGAGATGCAAGAGATTTAACTAATGATGCACTTAAAAAGGCAGAAGAAAAAAGAATGACTACAACTATTAATGGAGAAAAAGTAGCAAAATTCTTCTTTGTAGTAGGAGAAAAAAATCCAAATGTAGAGCATGTTAGATCATTAGCACAAGACATAACAAAGTTTGCACAAAGTAAATATCCAGAATTAATTCTTCCAGTAGTAGAGAAACCATATGGAAAGTATAATCAATTTGTTGCTAAAAACCATATGTTAATAGAAGTTGGAAGTAATGGTACAAGCGCTGATGAGGCAAAAGCAAGTGCTAAATATGTAGCTCAAATACTAGATGAATATTTTAAACAAAAGAATTAGTCTATTATAATAGGAGAATCAAATGAGTAGATTAGAAAAGACTATACAGAAAAAACATAAAAATAGAAAAATTAGATTTATAAGTAAAATAGTATTTATGTTATGTATGGCTATAAATCTAATGATTTGTATAATTATAGTAGATAATAGTGCTAAACAAATGTTAGGAGAAAAAACATTTACAATGAGTTCTATAATAAGTAATATAAAAGAAAACATAGATTTTAATAATATTGAAGAAATTAAGGATAATATAATTAAAAATTTTAATAAATAATAATAAAAATAAGACTTATATCATAATAAGTCTTATTTTTATATAACTGTTATTTACATAAAAGAGGATATATTATAAAATAAAAGTTATGATAAATAATAAAGGAGGAAACAAGGTGGACAATAAACAAAGTAGAACTAGGAATTTTAGTATAATAGCTCATATAGACCACGGTAAGTCTACCTTAGCGGATAGATTAATACAAAAGACTGGACTTGTTAGTGACAGAGACATGAAAGCTCAATTATTAGACAACATGGATCTTGAAAGAGAAAGAGGAATCACTATAAAGCTTCAAAATATAAGATTAGTATATAAAGCTAAGGATGGAAATGAATATTTTTTAAATCTTATAGATACGCCAGGACATGTAGACTTTACTTATGAAGTTTCAAGAAGTTTAGCAGCATGTGAAGGGGCCTTATTAGTAGTAGATGCAGCACAGGGAGTTGAAGCTCAAACATTAGCTAACGTTTATTTAGCTCTAGACCAAGATTTAGAGATATTACCAGTTATAAATAAAATAGATTTACCAAGTGCTAGACCAGATGAAATAAAGCAAGAAATAGAAGATATAATAGGGCTTGATGCAAGTGAAGCACCGCTTATATCAGCTAAAAGCGGTCTAAATATAGAAGATGTATTAGAAACTATAGTAAAAAATGTACCAGCTCCTACAGGAGATAAAGAAGCTCCATTAAAAGCTTTAATATTTGATTCATACTATGATGCGTATAAAGGTGTAGTAGCTTATGTTAGAGTATACGAAGGAACTGTAAAAAAAGGTATGACAATAAAAATGATGAATACTAATAAAAAGTTCGAAGTAACTGAAGTTGGAGTTATGGCTCCGGGTCAAACAGAGCTTGATGAACTTTGTGCTGGAGATGTTGGTTATATCGCAGCAAGTATTAAAGATATAAGAAGTTGTCAGGTAGGGGATACAATAACTAATGCAGAATACCCTACTGATATTCCTATGCCAGGATATAAAAAGGCGACACCAATGGTTTACTGTGGTATATACCCAGGTGAAGGTGAAAAGTATGAAAATGTAAGAGATGCACTTGAAAAGCTACAAGTAAATGATGCAGCGCTTGAGTTTGAAGCTGAAACTTCAGCAGCATTAGGGTTTGGATTTAGATGTGGTTTCTTAGGTCTTTTACACATGGAAATAATTCAAGAAAGATTAGAAAGAGAATTTAATCTTGATATTATAACAACTGCACCGTCTGTTATATACAGAGTTACAAAAACTGATGGGGAAGTTGTTATGATACAAAACCCTGCTAATCTACCAGAGGTATCTGAAATCAAAATGATAGAAGAACCTATAGTTAAAGGGGATATAATAGTTCCTAAAGATTATGTAGGTATAGTTATGGAACTTTGTCAGGAAAGACGTGGAAATATGATAAATATGGAGTATATAGATGAAAAGAGAGTTATGCTTCATTATGACCTTCCTCTTAACGAAGTTGTATATGATTTCTTTGATGCTTTAAAATCTAGAACTAGAGGATATGGATCACTAGACTACGAGATAAAAGGATATGTTCCTTCTACTCTTGTTAAACTTGATGTATTAATAAATAAAGAACAAGTAGATGCACTTAGTTTTATAGTACATGAAACTAGAGCTTATCCAAGAGGTAAATCTATGTGTGAAAAATTAAAAAATGAAATACCAAGACATCAATTCCCGATACCAATACAAGCAGCTGTTGGAAATAAGGTAGTGGCTAGAGAAACTATAAGTGCACTTAGAAAAGATGTACTAGCTAAGTGCTACGGTGGAGATATATCTCGTAAGAAGAAACTTCTTGAAAAGCAAAAAGAAGGTAAGAAACGTATGAGACAAGTAGGATCTGTTGAAGTTCCTCAAAAGGCATTCATGTCTGTATTAAAATTAGATGACTAAGAAAATATAAACTCAAAACCAAAGATTTAAATCT
>NZ_JAFFPK010000009.1 GCF_017590215.1 Clostridium sp. CCUG 7971 | reverse complement strand
CATTCAAGTGACTAGTAAGACACCTCTCATAATAATACTCCCGTAAAAGAGAGTAAACATTCAAGTGATAGTAAGCACTCTCATAATAATACTCCCGTAAAAGAGAGTAAACATTCAAGTGATAGTAAGCACTCTCATAATAATACGCCTGTAAAAGATAGCAAACATTCAAGTGATAGTAAACACTCTCATAATAATACTCCCGTAAAAGAGAGTAAAAGTAGTCATGATGAGAAAAGTGTTCATGAAAGTAAAAACTCAGAAAATGAATAATATAATTAGAGACTGTCTGAAAATAAAAGTATAGCTCCACAAAAATGAAATGGTGAACTCATTTAGAGTTCACCATTTCTGTGTATAATTTCAAAAAATTATCAGTTAAAATCAGATGTAACTGTTTATCTTGAAAATATATCTTTGCAATTTTTTTATCCAATGTAATCCCTCCTCAAGTCGCTCTTGAGTAAAGTTTTCCTCTATACGGTAATTTATATTCTAAATAAAATACCCTATTTTTTGTTACTTTATGCATATTTCTGCTCATCAAAATCTTTGATAGGTATGCGTTACAATCCATTATACATATCATAATTTCCTTATTTGTATGCTATATAATCTATTAATTATCCAACATCCATGTTTGATGTAACTACTACTTATATTTCCATATATTTGAATGCCATTTTATACTAAATCATTCCCATAAGTTTAGGTATAAATAAACTTATTTGAGGTATAAATGTTACTAGCATAAGAACTATTAATATACCTACGTAGAATGGTAATAAGTATTTTATTACATCTTCTATCTTTGTTTTACCTACTTTACATCCTATAAACAATGTATTTCCAACTGGTGGTGTTATATTTCCTATACATAAGTTAAATATAAGCATTATACCAAATTGTACTGAGTCCATTCCAAAGTTTTTAGCTATTGGTAAAAATATTGGTGTAAATATTAATATCGCTGGTGTTAAATCCATAAATGTACCAACGATTAATAATATTAAGTTCATTATTAGTAATATTACAACTGGATTTGAAGATATTCCTAATAATATTTCAGTTATAGCACTTGGTATATTTGTAAATGCCATAACCCAAGACATTATAGATGATACCCCTATTAAAAATATTATTATACCCGTCATTTCAACTGTTTCTAATAATATTCTTGGTATGTCTTTTACCTTTATTGATTTATAGAAGAAAAATGATAGTATGAAAGAGTATACAACTGCAACTGCTGCTCCCTCTGTAGCTGTAAATATACCACCTACTATACCACCTATTATTACAAATATTAACGCTAAACTTGGTAAAGCATCTACAAATATTTTCATAGCTTCTTTGAAACTTATTTGATATTTTGATGAATACTTATATTTCTTAGCTAGTATAAAAGCAACTGCCATTACTGATAATCCCCATAGTATACCTGGTATGTAACCTGCCATAAATAGTGCTGCTACTGATGTTCCACCACTTACTAATGAATATATTATAAGCGAGTTACTTGGAGGAATTAAAAGTCCGGTCGGTGCAGAAGCTATATTTACTGCTGCACTGTAATTTTTATTATATCCTTCAGCTTCTTGAAGTGGAGACATTGTTCCACCTATAGCAGCTGCTGCTGCAACAGAAGAACCACTTACAGCTCCAAATAACATATTTCCTACTACATTTGTATGTGCTAAAGATCCCGGTAATTTACCACTTAATACTTTTGCAAAGTTTACTAATTTTAAAGCTATACCACCGTTGTTCATTATGATTCCCGCTAATACGAAAAATGGTATTGCTAGTAATGAGAAGCTACTTATACCTGTAAATATTCTTTGTGCTCCAGTTAATACTGCTACATCCCATGATAATGTAGTTAATATACCAAATATAGATGCTATTCCTATAGTTATAGATATTGGTATCCCTAATAAAAGTAATATAGGAAAAACAATAGCTATAGCTGTACCTGCTTGAAATGCTAATTCCATAATCTTCTCTCCCTCAGATTAATTATTATTTACAACCTTTTTTGATGATATTGATTCTTTTTTTAAATCAACTAAATTTAAAATATTATATATAATCGTCATTATCCCTGATAAAGGTAGAGCTAGATAAATATATCCCATCGGTATACCTAATGCAGGAGAAACTTGACCCATAGCTAACATACTTATTTGAACTCCACCTAAAACTAAAACCAATGCTGAAAATGCCATTACCACTAATTCTGTCGTTATGTTTAATATCATTTTTACACTAGGACTTTTTGATTCAAGTTTCTGTCTAAAGAACACCATAGTCATATGATCTTTTTTTCCAAATACATATGATGAACCTAGTAAAGCCATCCATACAAATGAATATATTAGTAAATCTTCTGATACTGTACTTGGATTATTTAACACATAACGAGTTATTATTTGCCAAGTACCTAAAACTACCATAAATGCTAGTAGTGTCATACATATGACTTCTATTACTTTGTTTAGCATATTTCTTAACTTATTCATCTTCGTTCCTCCTCCTACTAGTATTTATTTACTTTTTTTGGTGCTTTTTCTTGTATTTTATCGTATACAGCTTTTACTTCTTTATCATTTTCAGTCATCTCTCTATGAAGTGGTAAAACTTTTTCTTTAAATGGCTCTATATCTGGATAGTAGAATTTAACCCCCATCTCTTTAGATTGTTTTACTGCTTCATTTACTTTATCTTCCCAAGCATCAACTTCAAATTTGTTTATTTCATCAACTGCATCTAATATTATATTTCTATGTTCTTCACTTAAATTATCTAATAACTTAGCATTCATTATTAATATGTCTGGAATCATACCATGTTGGTTATATGAATAATGTTTTGCAACTTCTCCATGCTTATTATTAGTAAGTGCTAATTCATTATTTTCAGCGCCATCTATAACCTTTTGCTGAAGAGCAGTATAAACTTCTCCGAAACTCATTGGTGTAGCAGAACCACCTAATAATTCCATCATTCTTATGTTTGTTTGACTTTGTTGTACCCTTATTTTCTTCCCTTTTAAATCTTCTGGTTTCATTATAGGCTTATCTGTTGTGTACATATTTCTTGAACCTGCATCAAACCATGTAAGACCAACAAATCCAGATTCTCTAGTTGATTCATATATATCATCCATTATATCTTTATCATTCATTACAGAATGATAATGTTCTTTACTATCAAATAAGTATGGAAGGTTGAATACACTATATGATTTATTAAAACTTTCAAGTAAACTTATACTTCCAACAGCTATATCTATAGCTCCTGTTTGAGTAAGTTCTACCGCCTCACGCTGTCCTCCTAATAACTCATTTGGATATACCTGTATATCTATTTTATTATTAGTTTTATCTTCTACTATTTTCTCAAACTCTTTTAGAGCTAAATGTATTGGATGTTCCTCTCCTTGGTTGTGAGCAACCCTCATAACTCTTGCTTCGTTTTCTTTACTTGAGCTACATCCAACTACTGATAAGCTAGTTATGGCAACAAGTAAAAGTGCCTTAATCCTTTTATTCATCTATAAATTCCCCCTAGGATTATCTTATAAAATATTTTTTAGCGTTGTTGTAACATATATCTTCTACTACATTTCCTAATATTTCTAAATCGCATGGATATTCTCCATTTTCAACTAGCTTTCCTAAGTAATTACAAAGAATTCTTCTGAAATATTCATGTCTTGTAAATGATAAAAAGCTTCTTGAATCCGTAAGCATTCCTACAAATTTACTAACTAAACCTAATTGTGAAAGTGCTACAAGCTGTCTTTCCATTCCATCCTTTTGGTCATTGAACCACCATCCAGATCCAAATTGAATTTTACCTTCAACTTGTCCACCTTGGAAGTTTCCAATCATAGTTCCTAATACTTCATTATCTTTTGGATTTAAGCAATAAAGAATAGTTTTCGGTAACTTACCTTCTACATCTAAACTATCTAATAATCTTGATGTAGAGTAAGCGATTTCCCCATCATCAATACTATCAAATCCTGCATCTGCTCCAATAGCATTAAACATTCTAGTATTATTATTTCTAAGTGCCCCTATATGAAGTTGCATTACCATATTTCTTTCACTATACATTTTCCCTAATTCTATTAATGTAAATGTTATGTATTTTTGAGCATCTTCTATGCTTATCTCTTCTTGCGCTAAAACTTTAACAAATATACTTGCAACTTCTTCTTTGTTAGTAGATTTAAAATAAATTCTTTCTAAACTATGGTCTGTTATACTACAGCCATTATCTACAAAGTAATCTAACCTTTTTTCTAATATTTCTATTAATTTATCATAGTCTTTAATTTCTGTATTTTCTATTTGCCCTAATAACTTTATATAATCACAAAAATCTTTATTTTGTATTTTTAATGCTCTATCTGGTCTAAATGTAGGTCTTACCTCACACTCAAAGCTATCATCATCATTAATTTCTTTATGATACTTTAAATCATCTATTGGATCATCTGTAGTTCCTATATAAACTACATTAGACATACTTATTAATTTTCTAGCAGTTAAGCGCTTCTCGGCTATAGTATTATTGCATTTTTCCCAAATATCTTTGGCAGTTTTTACACTTAAAGTTTCTTCAATATCGAAGTATCTTTTAAGTTCTAGATGTGACCAATGATATATAGGGTTTCCTATTAAATATGGCATCATCTTTGCAAATTCGTAGAACTTTTCAAAATCACTAGCATCACCAGTTATATATTTTTCATCTATTCCAAAACTTCTCATGGCTCTCCACTTATAATGATCATGGTATAACCACATTTGAGTTATATTTTCATATTCTTTATCCTCTGCTATCTCAACCGCTGGCAAGTGACAGTGGTAATCAAATATCGGCATTTTTAAAGCATTATTATGATATAAGGTTTTAGCTATTTCATTTGATAATATAAAATCTTTGTCCATAAACTTTTTCATAGTTTTCTCCTAAATCAACATTTTGATATCGTTTTCTTAACATATTAAATATTAGCATGAATCCTAATATTCTCCAATATGTTTCATTATTTTACTTTTTTATACATTTTTTATAAAATAGTGTTTTAAAATAAAATTTATTTCAAAACACTATTTTTATTATTTATTTTTATTTATCGCTTCTATTAATCCATTTATATATACAGCCCCTAATGCTCTATCATATAATCCATATCCTGGCCTTCCAGTCTCTCCCCATATCATTCTTCCATGATCTGGTCTATATGGCCCTGTAAATTCATAATCACAGTATGCTTTTACTATTTCATAGAAATCTAGTGACCCTGCCTCAGATAAATGAGCTACCTCATTGAAACTACTATCTCCTGTTATTAAAACATTTCTTAAATGAGCAAAGTTTATCCTGTTCTTTTCTTTTCCAAAATAATTAACCATTTCTACTACATCATTAGTTTTAGTACATCCTAATGACCCTGTACATAAAGTTACACCGTTATATTCACTATCATAAATATTTATAAATCTTTCTAAATTTTCAAAGTTAGTTATTATTCTTGGAAGTCCAAATATTCCCCATGGTGGATCATCCGGATGTATAGCCATTTTTACGTTACTTTCTTCAGCTACAGGTATTATTTCTTTTATAAAGTACTCTAAATTTTCCCATAATTTTTCTTCATCTATATTTTTATACTTATCAAGTAAAGCACCTAGTCCACCTTCACCGTAAGAAGTATCCCATCCCGGAAGCTCTAACTCACCAAGTGCTGGATCCATTTTCTTAACTGTTTCTTCATCATATATTAAGCAAGTTGAACCATCTTCAAGCTCATAATTTAGATCTGAACGAGTCCAGTCAAATACTGGCATGAAGTTGTAACATACTGTTTCTATACCTGCTTTTCCTAAGTTTCTTAATGTTTCCTTATAGTTTTCTATATATCTATCTCTAGTTGGTAAACCTAATTTTATATCTTCATGAACTGGTACACTTTCTATAACTGAAAGTTTTAGTCCATTATCTTCTACATTCTTCTTTAACTCTAATATTTTTTCTAATGGCCAAGCTTCTCCTACTGGTATATCATATATTGCAGTTACTATGCCCTTCATACCAGGTATTTGCCTGATATACTCTATTTTTACAGGATCATCTTGTCCATACCATCTAAATGTCATTTCCATATTTTAGTTCCCCCGAATTATCTTTTTATATTTTGTAATCCTTTTTCTATTAAACTAGTTACACTATCTTTATCTACTATATTTATATCACCTTTTATAGAGTGCTTTAATGCACTTGCACAAACTCCAAATTCTATGATTTCTTTTTTATCTAAGTTATCTAATATTCCGTGAAGTATACCTGCTGTAAAGGCATCTCCTCCACCAACTCTATCTAGTATGTCAAAGTTATATTCATTTGAAATATATAAATTTTCTTTATCAAATAAGTAACCTTTTAGTGAGTTATTGTTTATTGAATGAACACTCCTCTTTGTACAAGCTGCATATTTTATATTTGGATATTTTTCAAATAATCTTTCATATAAATTTTTAAGACTATCTTCGAATTCTAAATCACAAGCTTCATATTTTAATATGTTTGTCATATCTAAACTTCCTAAAAAAGCTATATCCACAAAAGGAAGTACTTCTTCTAAAAAACCTTTAGCATCTTCTAAACTCCAAAGCTTCGCTCTATAATTAGAATCTAAGGATACTAGTATACCAGTTTCATTGCAATATTTTGCTATTTCTATAGTTAAATCATATAAGTCTTTACTTAAGGCTGGTGTTATACCTGATAAATGAACCATTTTTATACCTTTTAGTATTTTTTCTATATCAAATTCATCTTTATTCGCCATAGATATAGCTGAATATTTTCTATCATATATAACCTCAGTACTTCTAAGTCCATGTCCAATTTCTAAAAAATAAATACCAAGTCTTCCATCACCTTGTAATATATCACTTGTATCTATATTATAACTTCTTAAGTCTCTTATAACTTTATCACCTAAAGAGTTACTAGGTAATTTCGTTACAAACTTAGTTTCATGTCCAAAGCTTGCTAAACTTGCAACTACATTTGCTTCTCCACCACCATAAGTTGCATCAAAAGAATTAACCTGTATAATCTTTTGATTATTAGTAGGCGTAAGTCTTAGCATTATTTCTCCAAATCCTAAAACCGTTTTATTATTTGCTTCTAACATTTTTTATTTTCTCCACAAATTCTTTAGCTAGTTTTTCTATATCTTCTAAGCTTCCTGCATTAAATAATGAACTGCCTACTCCTACACAAGATACTCCCATTTCAAACCACTCGTCTACATTATCTATACTAACTCCACCTGTTGGCATTATCTCAACATTAGGTATTGGAGCTTTTATGGCTTTTATATATTTATGTCCAAATACATCTCCTGGGAATAATTTAACCATCTTGTTTCCTTTTTCTAAGGCATTCATTATCTCAGTAACCGTCATACACCCTGGTAAATAAAGAGTATTTAGTTCCTTACAAACTTCATTAACTTCTTCATTATATCCTGGGCTTACAACATATTTTGCTCCGGCTAAGATTGCATCCTTAGCCATTGCTCTATTTAAAACACTTCCAACACCTAATATTAGATTTTCATCATTTCTTAATTCATTTATTAATTCAACAACATTTGGTATTGAGTAAGTTAATTCTACTGCTTTTATTCCACCATTTACACAAGCATTTATATATCCTTTAGCTTCGTCATGGTCTTTTGCTCTTATTACAGCAACTATACCTTCATTCTTTATAGCATTTAACATAACTTCCTCCTATACACCTGAGTAAGCACTAAATGCACCATCTACTGGTATTACTACACCATTTACAAATCCTGATGCTTCACTACTTACTAAATATAATAATGTTCCTATTAATTCTTCAGCTTCTCCATATCTTCCCATTGGTGTACTATTTAATATCTTTTGGCTTCTTTCTGTTGGAGATCCATCTTCATTAAATAATAATTTTTCATTTTGAGCCGTTACAAAGAATCCTGGTGCTATAGCATTTACTCTTACACCTACTTTTGACATATGTACAGCTAACCATTGAGTGAAGTTACTTACTGCAGCTTTTGCTCCTGAGTATGCTGGTATTTTAGTAAGTGGAGTGTATGCATTCATTGAAGATATATTTATTATTGTACACCCTTCTCTGTTTATCATATCTCTACTAAACTCTTGTGATGGAAGTAATGTTCCTAAGAAATTTAAGTTAAATACGAATTCTACTCCTTTTGGATCTAAATCAAAGAATGATGTTAATTCTTCATTATCTAAATCTTCTTCTAATAAGTATTCCTTAGTTGTTGTTCCCTTTGGATGGTTTCCACCTGCTCCATTTATTAATATATCACATGGTCCAAATTCTTTTAGTATTATCTCATGTGCTCTTTTTAAACTTTCTTTATCTAAAACGTTAGCTTCTATTCCTATGGCACATCCACCATTATCTATTATTTCTTGGGCTTTAGCTTCACAAGCATCTTTTCCTAATGCAAGTATAGCTACTTTAGCTCCACATTTAGCTAAAGCTTCAACCATAGCCCCACAAAGTATTCCTGTTCCACCTGTTACTACAGCTACTTTATTATTTAAATCAATATTAAATGGTAATTTCATCTGTTGTACCTCCACCTTTCTTATATACTTGTATACTAGCATATTAATTTTTCTAATGCAATACCTTTTCCCTAAATTCTACAAAAAATTACAAATAAAAAACACCTGTAATTACAGATGTATTTTTTATATACTTTTATTGGAAAAATGCCTTTATTTCTTCATTTTCATTTATTAATATTTCCCATTCATTTGCAGGCTCTACTATATGTTTATTTACATATGTATCTATCTTATCAAACTCATTATTTTTAATTATCTCTATCATTTCTTCATGATGTTTTATTATTTGCATTTTATTACTTTTCATTTCAGATAAAAGCCTCATTCTATTGTAATGAGTGCTTATATTCATAATAGTATCCCATATATTACCTTTATTACATCCTAGGAATATTATCCTATGAAAATTTTTATCTAAATTATGAAACTCAATTTCTTTTCCTTCTTTATCTACAACTAGTTTTTGGGCGAATAAGTTTTTTTCTAGTTCTATAAATAATTCTTCTGGAAATTCCCTACAAGCTTCTTTTAATACTTCTTTTTCTAATACAGATCTCATAAATATTGCTTCATTTATAAGATCTCTATTTATCAATGATACATAAGTTCCCGCTTGCGGTTTAACCTCTATAAGATGCTCATTTTTTAATCTCATTAATATTTCTCTTATTGGTGTTCTAGATATATTCAATGTTTCAGATAAATTAGATTCACTTAACAATTCACCTGGTTTTAAATCTAAAGACATAATGTTATCTTTTAAAACTCTATAAGCATATTCTTTCGCTGTTTCTTTATGTTTTCTCTTGTAAAGTATCATTTTTCCTCCAATATATTATTTTAATCTATGTTATAAAATTAGTATTAATATTCTAGTATATTAATATATATTCTTTTTTATAATATCTCTTAATTAGATAAATTTAAAGAGTAAAAAGAATTTATTATATTATTTTTAATGTTTTTATTTTGAGTTTTGCTAACAAATTTAGGTAAAATACTTTGTTTTAAGAATGTAACTTTTAGATATAAACTTATTTTTATAACACAGTATTTTTATACTAGTAAAACAAAAATAATGGATAGCTTAATCGCTATCCATTTATATAATCTTGATATTTAATTGTTGTGTGTTATTTACCTTATTCTATATCTTACCATTCAACTATCTTTCCATCAGCTATAGTTATAATTCTATCAGCCATTTTTGCAATTTCATCATTATGAGTTATCATAACTAATGTTTGATTAAATTCTTTAACACACATTTTTAAAATATCTATTACTTCATCTGTAGTTTTTGAGTTTAAATTTCCAGTAGGTTCGTCTGCAAATATTACAGAGTGTTTGTTTGCAAGTGCTCTAGCTATTGTAACCCTTTGTTGTTGCCCTCCTGAAAGTTCATTTGGAAATTTATTAACTTGATTTGATATACCTATCTTTTCAATTAAAGTATTTATGTACTCTTTGTCTTCTTTTTTTCCATCTACAGATACTGGAAGAATTATATTGTCATATACATTTATGACTGGTATTAGATTATAGATGTGAATTTATGAGGTTGTATTTCTAAATCTATCCCATCTAATACATAAACCTTAAATCCATTATTTCATAGTGATAGAGGATTCCAATATACACATAAAGCCTTAAAAGATAAGTTAGATAAGCAAGGAGCAGTTCAAAGTATGTCCAGAGTAGCAAAATGTATAGACAATGGTTCTATAGAAGGTTTTTGGGGTATTATTAAATCAGAGATGTACTATTTAAATAAATTTCATATATTTGATGAATTAAAATCAGCAATAGATAATCATATAAAATTTTATAATGAAAAAAGATTACAAAAAATTAGATGGTCTGGCTCCGTTGGAATATCGAAGTCAGGCCTTAATTGCCTAGTTTGATTATTTAGTTTAAGCTATTTTTCCATCTTTTATAACAACTACTTTATCCGCTATATTTGCTATATCATTGTTGTGAGTTATCATAACCAAAGTCTTCCCAAATTTTTTAACACTCTCTTTAAGAAGATTAATAACTTCATCAGTTGTCTTACTATCTAGATTTCCTGTAGGCTCATCCGCAAATATTATCTCTGGCTCATTTGCAAGTGCACGAGCTATCGCTACCCTTTGTTGCTGACCACCACTTAATTGATTTGGAAATTTATTAATCTTGTCTCTAAGTCCTAAGATATCAATTATGCTATCAATGTATTTTTTATCTACTTTTTTATTATCTATATCTACTGGAAGTACTATGTTATCGTACACACTTATAACTGGTATTAAATTAAAACTTTGAAATATAAATCCAAATTTTCTACTCCTAAGCTTTGATAATTTATCCTCTGATAACTTAGATATATCATCTCCATCTAGTATAACTTCTCCACTTGTTATACTATCAAGACCAGCTATACAATGAAGTAGAGTACTTTTACCGCTACCACTAGGGCCTATTATTGCTGTAAATTTTCCTTTTTCAATAGATAAGTTAATATTTTTTAATGCTTCTACTTTATTTTCGCCTTTTCCATAAGTCTTACTTAAATTTATCGCATCTAATATGTTCATCTCAGCCCCACCTTTACTCTTCATTTCTAAGACCTTCTACTATACTTAATTTTAAAACTCTGTTTTTGCTAAATATCCAGCAATTATACATATAAGTATCGCGGCTACCCCAAACTGAAGTATTTCTACTACGGGTATCTTAAATTCATATGCCTGTTTAATTCCCAATCCTTGAGAAAAAACTTCATTTGCTCTTTGCATATTTTTATAAACATCATAACTAGAAAATATTCCAGCTATTATTGAACTTAAAACACCATATATAATACTTTCTTTTAGTATCATTTTTTTAATATTTTTCATACTCATTCCAATAGCTCTTAGTGTTGAAATTTCCTTAATTCTAATCATTATATTTGTTATAACTATACAAGCTATATTTATAGATGATATAACCATTGTAATTATTACACTCACTAATACCTCTTTTTTAAGTTTGTCATTTCCTTCAGTAGATATTTTCCTATTTTCATATTTACTTTCCATTTCCTTAAAATCATATTCATTTATTATTTCTTTCACCTTTGAAACAACTTCTTCTTCTTTATCCTTTTGTAATTTTATAGATATATTATTAAATCCTTTTTTTCCTGTTAAATTTTTAAAACTATTTTTATCTAATATCACTTGGAAACGTGGGCCCATTCCACCTTCAGCATTTAAAACATAGTCAGGGTTTAATAGTCCTGCAACTTTAATTTTTTGATTAACATATTTTAATTCTTTACCATTAGTTACTGGAACCTTAACTTCAATAATATCTCCTACTTTTAAATCTTTTAATGTAATTGAATCCTTTGATACTACTGAACCTGAATAAAAATGGTTAGATACTACCCCACTTATTGTATTGCCTTCTTCTTTTAGGTTATCTATGTTTCCATCTTCTAGATATTTTTCTAGTTCTTTAAGATTACTTTTATCGTATCCTTTTATAGTTGTTCCTATTTCTAAATTTAATTCATCGCTATTTAGAGGATTATTTTGTTTATAATAGTCGCTTATACTTTCTTTTTTTGAGTTTAAGTATCCTGCAACATTCATTTTCTTAGTTAATCCACTAACTCCATCTACCTTAGATATCTTACTTGCTTCATCATCTGTGTATTCATTAAAATATTCACTTGAGTTATTAGAATTATGACTAAGTATTATATCACTTTCTCCCATTTCCGTAATAGTCATGCTAAGACTGTCTACATTCTTATTACTTTGGTTAAATGCAACCATATTAGTTATAAATAAAAAACCTGTCATACTTATTGAAAGTATTGATAAAATTGTTCTTGTTTTATATCTCCATATATTTTTGTATGCCATATATCCCGTAATACTAAATACTTTCCTTATTAACTTATGATAAAATCTATCTTTTTTTATTGACTTTGAACTATTAGTACTTCTAATAGCTTCTATTGGAGATATCTTTTTACACTTATAAATAGTAAAAATACTGGCCATAGCTACTGAAACTACTGCCATACTTAAAGGCTCTATTATACTTTTTTTATTTATATAAACACTTATATGTTCATTGTATAAACTTCTAAGACCTATATATGATGCTATTGTTCCAAGTAAAAATCCTACTACTAGTCCAATAAGTAAGACTATAAAACTTTGGATACATACCATGTTCCTTACATTTTTCTTAGTCATACCTATTGCTCTTATCATTCCTATTTGTTTTTTCATATCTATTAATATAATATTAAATATGTTATATATAACTAGGGTAGCTGCAACCATAGGAATCAACTTATTATTAAGCTTAGTCTTTTCATCTCTATACTTACCATAATTTTGTATAGCTGCATTTAGTTCTACATTTATCCTAAATTTCTCCTCATCTAATTTATATTTGGCTATTGCTTTACTTGCCATATCTATACTAGGTGTACTAGTCGTAAAATTAAGTACACCTGAATGACTTGTTAATTCTTTAGGTAAAATACTTTGATTTTCTGTGTATTTGGTAAATGCTTTTACTTTATAGTATAAATTTCCCTCATAAAATTTATCTGGCTTTTTTACTATTCCAACTAACTTAAATGACTTCTCTTTGCTATAAATCTGATTTTTATTATTTTCATCATTATATTTTTTAATAATATTAAAATCAATACTTTGTCCTAGTTTATCGCTTAAACCCATCTCTTTAAGAGCTTTTTCTTCTATTACTATTTCATTTTCATTTTTAGGTTCATTACCTTTTATAACCTTATAACTATAAGAATCTATAAAACCTTTGCTATAAGAGTTTAGACTTATAGATACTCCTTTATTACTTACTGCATTACCTAGGTTTATAACATCATTGATAACTTTTATAGTCTTATCATTTTTTAATTTATCTACAGTTTCTATGTTAAGATTACTGTATTCTACATGATAGTCACTAAAGTTTTTATACGCTTCTTTTATATCATGTTTATTCTTAGACTCGGGCACTAAATTAAGTGTAAATACTAACATAACAGCTAATGCAATACTAATTATTAACGATAAAGTTCTTCCCTTTTGTTTTTTTAAGTATGCTATAGCTAGTCTAAAACTTACTCTCATCATTTCCCTCCTATTTTTCGTATAAAATTGTCTTAAAGGCATATAAAAAAATGCTACCTTCTTTGTATAGAAGGTAGCATTTCTAAAGTTTTGCTTCAATATAAGTCCGACAAGTGGTATTTTTTCACCGACAACTAGCATATTGGTATATGAATAGTAGCTATAAATTTATGCTCACTATCTTTAATTTTTAATTCTCCATTATATTTTTTTATTGAAGATTTTATGCTTTCAAGACCTATTCCATGAAGTAATTTATCTTTTTTATTCGTTAAAATCTTATTACTTTTAATTATTACTTTATTTGTATTGCTATTTTCACATCTAACTACATAATACCCTTTTATAAAAGTACCTTTTATAGTTATATATTTTTCTATATTATTATCATCAATTTTATTGCATGCTTCTATTGAATTATCTATTAAGTTTGAAAATATACTACTTATATCAATCATTTCTATGAACTCACATTTACTAAAATCTATGCCTACATTAAAATCTATATTATTTTCCATGCAGACTTTACTTTTTTCATAAAAAATAATATCTAGTAATACATTTCCTGTATTATAAATACTTTTAGTTTCTTTTACTTCATCTTCTATATTGTTAATATATTTATTTACATCTTCACTACTATTTTTTAATGACTTTATATTTTCCATATGATTGTTCATATCATGGTATACTTGTCTCATTTTTTCTTGTGATTCCTTGACCATTAAATAGTATTTATATTGCATATCTAATTTTTCATTTACAAGTGCTGCTTTAGCTTTTTCTTTTTCTGATTTTATAGAGTTTAAAAATATAGATACTAATAATACACTTACTATAAGTAAAAGATAAGGAAATGTCTCTTTAATAGTAAATGAAAATTTAAGCATGTCTGAAACATAATAAAAATCAATATTATTTTTAACTACCATATCATATAAAACACTTATATCTGTATATGACTTATTTATAAGTAAGATTATTAATAAGTTAATTGTAGTGGTTAATAGGATATATAAGTAATATTTCTTATTTTTATAAATATTTTGGAGCCTATTAAAAAAGCATATACTTACAAAAAAATAATAAAATTAATTATAAGAGTCCTTTCAGGTATATAATCTATATTATTAAGTGAAAGTTGTAAAAAACAAAAAATACTACATTCTACTAAAATATAAACTAAGCTATATATTAATGAAGTTACAACAGATTTTCTTGTATTAACTTCATAAAAATTTTACAAATTAAATATATCATTAAAAACATTAGTAATATCGCTTGTAACGATTTCGTTCCAAAACCTAATCCTCTTTTAATCATCAAAAGTAAGCCTATACTTGCCAGTATAAACTGAACATCAAATTTATATCGATAAACATAACCTTTTTTATTCATTAACATAAAAAATAAAACTATAAACATTACCATGTTTAAAACAGCTAAACTATATGTGCTAACTAACATAGCCTCTCCTCTATTAAGTCAAAAAATTTATCTTTTGTCTCCTTAAACCTATACCTACTAACAGGTACTTCTTCACCATTTTCAAGTATTACAACATACTGTTTTATACTTTTTGCATGTTCTAGATTAACTAAAAAGCTCTTGTGGCATCTAAAAAATCTACTACAATCTATCTCCTTTTCAATATTATTCATTGTTCCATTTATTTTATAAATCTCATTTAAAGTATGTATAGTTATAGTTTCTTTTTGCACTTCTACATAAGTTATTTCATTTATGTCTATCTTAATTTGACTCCCTTGTTCTTTTATCATAATATATTTATTTTTTATATCCACTTCTTTTATGCAGTTTATTATATTCTCTTTTAAATCATCATATTTTACTGGTTTCATTAAATATCTATAAGCTCTTACCTCATAACCTTCTAGTACATACTCTATTAAAGATGTAATAAAGATAATTTCTACTTTATTATCTAAAAACCTAATTTTTCTAGCCGTATCCATTCCATTAATTTCATTTAATTGTATATCTAGTAAGACTATATCAATATCTTTAGAATAATTTTCAAGTAATTCTTCCCCTGAATTAAATATATCTAGACTATATTTTATAGGAATTTCTTTAAATATTTTCTCAATATGAGCTTTTAATAACTCTTGTTGATTTTTTTCATCTTCACAAATTACTATTTTTATCATCAATTCCCTTCCCCCTGATGTAATTTTTTACTAAATTATTATACCTTCGAAATGATCTAATTCATGCTGGATAATCTGTGCAGTAAATCCAGTGAATATTTGCTTATGCTTATTAAAATTTTTATCTAGATATTCTACCTCTATTGTTTCATATCTTGTTGTTTTTCTAGATCCAATTAAAGATAGGCAACTTTCTTCCGCTTCATAAGAATCCTCTTTTTTTAATATAACTGGATTTACCATAGGAATTATCATATTACCTGCACAAAATACCAATATACGTTTTTTTACTCCTATCATATTAGCTGCCATTCCCACGCAATGATCTAAATTTGCTTTTAACGTATCGATTAAGTCATTGATAACTTCTACATCCTCTTTTGTTGCACATTCTGATTTTTGTTCTAAAAATGATATGTCTTTTACAATTTTTCTTATCATAAATATTTTTAACCTTTCTGATTTGTTTTTATTATAATACTCTTATGATTTATTTAACCGAGTAAAGTAGTGTATATTTTAAATTCTACCAAAATATTATTATTAAGTACAGTAAGTACATAATAGATAACATTAACTATAGCAATATAATCCTCCATTAATGAAATAATATTTTATTCAATCTAATTTAGCTACTGTACAAAATATTTAAAGCTATTTATTTATGAAAGTTTTTTAATTTAATATAATGACAAATTCAAAATTATGGAATATAATTATGGTAATGAAAACGTTAATATAATTCTATGAACGAAATTATATTAATTAAATATTTATGGCAGAGATAAGAGAGCCTTCTATAATAAATTATAGGTGGGCTCTCTGTTTTTTTGCCAAATATTAATACTCAGGGGGATTTATTTATGTTTGATATAGCTATAATAGGAGCTGGAATAACAGGAAGTGCTATCGCCAGAAACCTATCTAGATATAATTTAAAAAGTGTTGTTTTAGAAAAAGGTATTGAGGTATGCCAAGGTACAACTAAAGCTAATAGTGCTATAGTTCATGGTGGATTTGATGCTTATGAAGGTAGCTTAAAAGCAAAGCTAAATGTTTTAGGAAATAGCCTATACCCTTCTCTTTGCAAAGATCTTAATGTTGAGTTTAAGCAAAATGGATCTTTAGTTTTGGCTTTTGATGATAAAGACTTATCTCATATAAAAGAGCTTTATAAAAGAGGATTAAAAAATGGGGCTTCTGGCCTTGAAATAATAGATGGAAATAAAGTTAAAGAGATAGAGCCTAATGTTAGTGAAAATGTAATTGGCGCTCTTTTATGCAAAAGTGCAGGTATAGTTTGTCCATTTAACCTAAATGTTGCACTTATGGAAAATGCTATTGATAATGGTGTTGAACTTAATTTACAAAGCGAAGTTATAGATATTAAAAAAGTTACTTCTGATAATGAAGAATACTTTGAAATAAAAACTGTAAATGGTGTTATAAAATCAAAGTATGTTATAAATGCATCTGGCTTATATTCTGATAAAATAAATAACTTAATTGGTGGAGATGAATTTTATATAATCCCAAGAAAAGGTGAGTATAAAATATTAGATAAAGTTGAAGGAAATAAGGCTGTACACACATTATTTACATGTCCTACTGAGAAAGGTAAAGGAATACTGGTTACTAAAACAGTTCATGGAAACTTACTTGTTGGTCCAAACGCTAAGCAAGTTGAATTAGAAGATATAACAACTACTAAATCTGGCTTAAGAGAAATAATGGATAAAGCTTTAAAATCTGTGCAGAATATAGATTTCTCAAAAACTATAACTTCTTTTGCTGGAATTCGTGCTACTCCAAATACAGGTGACTTTATAATATTTGAATCTAAAAAATCAAAAGGTTTTATAAATGTAGCTGGAATTGAATCTCCAGGACTTGCTTCTGCTCCTGGTATAGCTGTTTATGTTGAAGGTATATTAAAAGATATTTTTGCCAGAGATAGTAAGTCTTTAGAATTAAATGCTAATTTTAATCCTATAAGAATAAAAGATAAGCCATTTTCTCAAATGACTAATGATGAAAAAATTTCAGCTGTTAAGAAAAATCCTAAGCATAAAACTATAATATGCAGATGTGAAAATGTAACTGAAGGAGAAATTATAGATGCTATAAACAGACCATGTGGTGCAAGAACTGTTGATGGGGTTAAAAGAAGAGTTCGCCCTGGTATGGGAAGATGCCAAGGAGGTTTCTGCGGTCCAAAGGTTGTTGAAATAATAGCTAGAGAGTTAAATATATCTGTTGAAGATGTTTTAAAAGATTATGAAGGTTCAAATATGGTTGTAGGAAAAATAAAAGAGTTAAGGGGTGAGACTGTTGAAATATAATGTTGTTGTAATCGGTGGTGGTCCAGCTGGATTAGGTTCTGCTCTAGAAGCTAAGAAAAACGGTTGTGAAAAAGTATTAATAATTGAAAGAGATAGAGAACTTGGGGGAATCTTAAATCAGTGTATCCATAATGGATTTGGTCTTCATGAGTTTAAAGAAGAATTAACAGGACCTGAGTATGCCGGTAAATTTATAAAAATGGTTCAAGAAGAAAATATAGACTTTATGTTAAATACTATGGTTCTTAATATAGATGAATCTAATGATAAAAAAGTTATATCTGCTATGGGCGAAGATGGTCTTATAGAAATAAGTGCAGATGCTGTAATTCTTGCAATGGGCTGTAGAGAAAGAACTAGAGGTGCTATAGACATTCCCGGATATAGACCTGCTGGAGTTTATAATGCTGGTGCCGCTCAAAGATTTATTAATATGGAAGGATACTTAGTTGGTAAAAAAGTAGTCATCTACGGTTCTGGTGATATCGGACTTATTATGGCCAGACGTATGACATTAGAAGGTGCTAAGGTTCAATGTGTTGTAGAAATAAATCCTCACTCAAGCGGACTTACAAGAAACATAGTACAATGTCTAGATGATTTTAATATACCTTTAAAATTACAAACTTGTATAAACTATATACACGGAAAAGATAGAGTTAGCGGAGTTACTTTAGCTAAGCTTAATGATAATAGAGAGGTTATTGAAGGTAGCGAAGAATTTATAGAATGTGATACTGTTTTACTTTCAGTTGGATTAATTCCTGAAAATGAACTTTCTAGTGGTATTGGTATTAATCTAGATAACAAAACAAGCGGCCCTATAGTTAATAATAGTATGTCTACAAATAAAGAAGGTTTCTTCGCTTGTGGTAATGTTGTTCATGTTCATGATTTAGTTGACTTTGTTACAAAAGAAAGTAGAATTGCTGGTAAAAATGCTGCTTTATATGTTTTAAACAAGAAGTCTAAAAATGATTCTTGTGCATCTAATAATATAAAAACCGTTGCTAGTGATGGAATTGGTTATGTGGTTCCTCAATATATAAATACAAACTCTAATGAAGATGTAAATCTATTTATGAGAGTTCGTAGTATATGTACTGGTAAAAAGCTAGTAGTTAGATGTAATAATGAAGTTATTTTTGAAAAGAAAAGGGCTCATATGATACCTTCTGAAATGGAGCGTATTAATATAAATAAAGACCTTTTAGGTAAAATAGATAGCGATATCTATATAAGTGTTGAGGAGGTTTAATTATGAAAACTGAAGTTACTTGTGTAGTTTGTCCAATGGGTTGTAGAATGGTTATTGATAAGATAGATGGCACATATAAAGTAAGTGGTAATACTTGTAAAAGAGGAGAAAAATACGGTATTGAAGAAATAACTAGCCCTAAAAGAGTTATAACTTCTACAGTTAAGCTTGACGGTTCTTACTTAAACTTACTTCCAGTTAAGACTAATGGCTCTGTACCTAAAGGTATGATGTTTGATGTTATGGAAGCCTTAGATAGTATAACTGTTACGTCTCCTGTTAATGTAGGAGATATAATAATCAAAGATGTTTTAGGTACAGGTGTTGATATTGTAAGTAGTAAAACTATAGCATAAACCAATAATATAAATTAATATAATTAAAGGGGGTTCGTTTTTACGAACCCCCTTTAATTATATATCTAACTAAGCATTAGATTTTTCTTTTATATTATGAGTATTCCAAGTAAATGATAAAAATACTATTGCTAAGATTGAAGATATTATTAGCATTATAAATCCTCCATCCCAATTAAATTTATCAACTACCATACCCATTGCCAACTCAGCTAATACCTGACCTCCCATATATCCAAATAAACCTGTAAATCCTGCCGCAGTTCCAGCTGCCTTTTTAGGAACAAGATCTAATGCACTTACCCCTATTAACATAACAGGCCCATAAATTAATGCTCCTATTGATGCCAATGCGCAATTTATAGCAAACGGACTTGTGCTTTTCCAGTATACCATTGTCGCTATAGCTACCCCAACCATACATATTATTCCCATTGGAGCACGTCTACCATGGAATATATGATCACTAATCCATCCAACTATAATAGTTCCTGGTATAGCTGCGTATTCAAATAATGCAAATGCTATAGAAGAATCTTTTGGGTTAAAATTTCTAACTTCTTGTAGGTATGTGGGAACCCAGTTTATAACGCCATATCTAACTAAATATACAAAAACGTTTGCCAGGGCTACACACCATAAAAACTTATTATTTAATACATACTTAAATAGAATTTCCTTAGCACTAAGTTCTGCTTCAGCATCTTTAACTTCAACCTCATACTCTGGATAATCATCTTTAAATTCCTCAATTGGCGGTAATCCAACAGATTGTGGAGTATCTCTTGCAAATATAATATATATTAATCCACCTACAATTGCTATTATTCCTGGTAAATAAAAAGTACCTTTCCATGTTCCAAATAATGATACTCCAATTAATACAATTGTAGCTATAAAGCCTCCACCTATATTATGTGCAGTGTTCCAAATAGACATTTTTACACCACGTTCCTTATCTGAAAACCAGTGAGTCATTATTCTACCACATGGAGGCCATCCCATTCCTTGGAACCATCCATTTAATAGCATTAAAACAAACATAAAAGCAACATTAGTTGCATTTGGTAAAAATAAATTTACTATACCAGACAATATAAGACCCATTGCTAAGAAATATCTTGGATTAGATCTATCTGATATATTCCCCATTACAAATTTACTAATACCATAAGATAATCCTAAAGCTGATGCAACAAACCCTATCTCAACTTTTGTAAACCCCTGTTCTATAAGATAAACCTTTGCTAAGGCAAAATTACTTCTTACAAAATAGTATATAAGATATCCTACATAAATACTTATAAACATTTGGATACGATATCTCTTATACGTTGGAGCTATTTCTTCTTCTGGTAACCTGTTTACATATGGCGCTGGCTTTAAAAATTTTAACATTAAAAATCCCCCTTTCACGCTAAAAAAAGCCAAGCTAAGCCTATATTAGTATTTTTAATACCAATATTTTAAGGCTTGTGCTTGGCTCTCATTCTCTAGCGCACGTTGTATTGTATTTTCTCTAAACTTTTACCCACAACATAAAATGTAGCATACAACACTTTAATTTTCAACAACTTTTCCAAATTATATATTTAATACTTTTTCTCCATATTCGTTACCTTAAAAATGTTTTAATAAACTGTACTTAATTTGTATGTCATTTGAACCTTTAATGATTTATATCTAAAATATATTTATTATATTGTATTTATATACTTCATAAGTATATAAAGGGGCGTTTTTTTGAGTTCTGATATAATATTACAAGGATTAAGCGGATTATTCTGGATTATAACTTACATATTAATAATTAAGAAAAGTGTTAAAGACAAAACTTATGGTATGCCATTTCTTGCAATATGCCTTAATCTATCATGGGAGTTCGTATTTGCATTTATCTATAAAAGTGATGTATTTCAAGATAGTGTGCTTAATATGGTTTGTTCTTGACCTTATAACAGCTTATACCTTTTTTAATATAGCTATAAGGATTTTAAGAAGAAATATTCTTTGAGTAAAATATCATTTTATTATGCTATTATTTAAAATAAAAAACGTATTGATTACTAAATCAATACGTTTTTTATTAATTTCAATGGCTGAGAAGATTCACAGGGATAATGTCCACGATTATAATATAAAATTATATTTAAAATTCTTTACTATCAAATATCATTTTGCTATCAAAGAACTTGTCTTGCTCATTCTTTAAGTTGAATTTACCAATAAGTTCTTTTAGCATGTGAGCTTGACTTGATAACTCTTCACTTGAAGCAGCACTTTCTTCAGAAGTTGCTGAATTAGCCTGTACAACTGTAGATATTTGTTCTACTCCAATATTTACATGATTAATATGCTGCGCTTGTTCATTGCTTGCATCTGCAATTTCTTGTATAATTTCTGATGACTCTTGTGCACTATAAACAACTTCTTCAAGAGACTTTGCAGTTTCTGAAACAATTATTGTACCATTTTCTATTGCTATAAGTGCTTTTTCAATTAAATCAGATGTATCTTTCGCACTTTGTGCAGATTTTGCAGCAAGATTTCTAACTTCATCAGCAACGACAGCAAATCCTTTACCTGACTCTCCAGCACGTGCTGCTTCTACGGCTGCATTAAGTGCTAAAATATTTGTCTGGAATGCTATATCATCAATATTTTTTATTATATCTCCGATTCTATTTGATGTGTTGCTAATTTCATTCATTGCAGCAACCATTTCTTGCATTTGGTCTTTTCCTCTATCTATAGCAATACTTGATTTCATAGATATTTCTTTTGCTCTTACTGCATTTTCTGCAGTTTGCTTTATATGTGATGAAACTTCATTTATAGTTGCTGAAAGCTCTTGAATTGAGCTTGCTTGTTCTGTAGCTCCTTGTGAAAGTATTTGTGCACCTTCTGACACTTGATTTGAACCAATTGCAACTTGTTCACCTGCAACATTTATTTGTGTTAAAGTACTATTTAAACTATCTACAATTTTATTTACAGATACTAACATAGGTTCAAAATCATTTACAAATAAATCACTTAATTCCGCATTATTTACATTAACGTCTAAATTACCATTGCTAATTTCAGTTAATATATATGTTAATGCATTTATCATTTTTCTAAAGTCATCAACTATTTTGCTTGTAGCATCCGCTACTAGACCTATCTCATTATCTTCATCTACAACTGCAGTTTCTGAATTTAAATCACCTTCAGCTAACATTTCTAGTCTTTCACTACATTCTTTTAATGGGTTTCCTATTTTATTAGAAAGCTTTATTGCTACAATAAATGCTACAATTGTAAATACTATAGCTAATATTACTGTAATTATTATTGAAGTATACATTTCACCAAGAAAATCATTTTTATTTGTCGTTATACCTATACCCCAACCATCACTATGTTGTACTGGAGCATATCCTAAAACCTTCTCTTCACCATTGTATTCTAAATTAAAAGATCCTGTTTCTCCTGAAATAACCTTTTTATCCGCCTCTGCATAAGGAATCAAACTTTTATCTGTTTCTGATTTTTTTATAGTATTTTCTTTTCCAATAAGGCTAGTGTCCTTAGCCGTAATTGTTGTTCCTTCTTTATCTAAAAGGTAAGGATAACTATTTTCGCCTATTTTTATATCAGCAACAATATCATTTAAAAAATCTTTATTTACATTAAAAGTTACAACTCCTACTATTTTGCTACCTTTTACCCCATTTTCCCAAATAGGTGATGAAACTAGCATTGTAAGTTCCCCTGTTGTTTTACTAACAATAGGGCTACTCATATACGATTTTCCTGCCATAGAAATTTTAAAATAGTCTCTATCAGAATAATCTTTTCCATTGAAAAGTTCTATACCATTTATATCTAAAATATGACCTAATGTTAATCCATATAGCTTTTCCTGTCTAGCTACAATGCTTTGTTTTTCTTCTTTACTTACATTGGGATCTGAAATTTCTTTAATAATACCTATTTGAGTTGCTGCATTTTCAAGATTTATAATTTTTTGAGAAACTGTTTTAGAAGCTTGCTTAGTAGTTTCTACAACTGCCTTTGATAAAATATCATTAGAAGTCTTATAATTTAGAAAACTTGTGATTGCTCCTAATAATAAGCAGCAAATAACTGCAAAACAAACAATTATTAAAGTAAGTTTAGTCTTTATACTTTTGCTGTTGTCTTTACTTTTGTGTCTTAACTTAAATTTCATTTCTATTTATCTCCCTATATTATTTTACTTTGCCTATTAATTTTTTAGCATTATTAATAAAATTAACTATTTAAGTCTTAATGATTTATTCGTCTAATCGAGCATTTTTCACATTAAAATATTGCAATTATTAGAATTCACTTGCATAATGTGTAAAATAAAAGAGCATCAACATAAACCTACTAACACTCTTCTCTAAAAGACAAATTTGTGAAACTGGCTAACTTAAAAAATTACCTATAGCTTTGAATTGTCAAATCACTCTTGGTCTGCTAATTTTATTTAATTTTATACTATATATTAATATAATCGGATATTATTATAAATAATTTAGGTATTATAATGTATTTTTATTACTGTTGTCTATTTAATATATTTCTATATATCACAAACACTCATATTCAATGAACATGAGTGTTTGTGATATATAGAAATATAGATTGTCTTTTTCAGTTTTATAATATTTTTAACTTATTTCAATACTCTTATCAAGAATTTTTTCTTCAAATTTCTCATATTCAGTTCCATCTAAGTCTACTATATTTAACTTATTTGACTTATCATCGGCTAGTTTATAACTATATTTATATAATACCGCTCTTATCTTTTTATTATTTTCGTTAACTTTATTAAAAATGTACTTTTTTTCACCTTCGTATGTGTTCCCTCCTTTTAATCTTATCTCTGTATTATCTTCATTATATAATTTAATCTCGTATAACTCTAAACCTTTTTCATCTATAGACTCTTTATCTTTATAATCAACTGTTAATAGAGTTTCAAACGGTGTAATTACTATTGAGTCTAATGTAATCTCTTCTTGTTCATCATCTTTAAAATCTATTTTTTTACTTAGCTCTCTATTTATTTTTACAGGAACTTTAAAAGCCCAAGTTCCATTATATCTTTTTGTATCATTTAAAAACGGCATTCGTACTCCTTGCTTATTTGTCATAAACGATGTTATCTTCACTTGAAAATCAAATTCATCTGGTATTTCTTCTCCTAAGCCTTCTAAATCATATGTATGCATCCCTACAAATGTATTTTTATCTATAAATTTACCATTTAAACCCGTTATATCCCATGTTGGTAATTCTTTATCAGTAAAACTTACTTTATTGTATGCTTCTATTGTATCTAATTGAGCTACATCTAAATGTTTATATTTTTCTTCAGTATATGTCCATTTAAATGCTTTTTCATTCTCAACTAAGTATGTTACGTATAGTTTGAACCCATCACTAGCAACTTCTTTTAATGTTACGCTTATACCATTAGATTTAGCTACTTGATTAACTGATGTAGAATACTGAGAATAATTTGATGGAAATATTAAATTTTTCTCAATCATCTCAAAAATATTACCTACAAGTGGTATTTTAGCTGCTAATGCTGGATTTATAACTCCAATTATTATTATTCCTGAAATACTAGCTATAAGGATATTTTTTACATTTCTCTTTTTATCACGCTTTTTTTCATATGAAGCTTTTTTTATCCCTTCTATTATAAATAAATCTATGTTTTCTGGTACTTCTATTTTATCAAAATAATTTTTACTCATATAGATAGTCCTCCTTTAGTATATTTTTCATACTTTGTCTTGCCCTTCTAAGATGGCTTTTTACTGTATTTATTGGTATTTCCATTACATATGCTATCTCTTCAATAGTCATATCATCAAAATATTTTAATATTATTACCATTTTATACTCAGGTTTTAAGGTATCTATAGCTTCATGTATATCTACTTTTTCTTCAATTGATATTTCCTTTTTAACATGTACTATATTTTCATCGATTTCACTTATGATAATTTTGCTTTCTTTTTTTATTGTAGTTATAGCTATGTTTACAAGTATTTTAGATATCCATGGTTTAAATGATGATTCCTGCTTTAAATTTTTTATATTTTTCCATGCTCTATATGTACATTCTTGTATCAAATCTAGTGCTTTGTCTTCGTTTTTTGTATAACTATATGCCACTTTATATAAATAAGATTTATACTTTTTTACTAACTCTTCAAAGCACTCCCCATCTCCTTTTATAGATTTTTTTATTAGTCTTTCTTCAGACAAATTTTCTTTTTTTCTTATATATGGTAAAAAAACTATATTATTCACATACTACCTCCCTTGCTTTTGCTATACATATATAGACACGCCTTTTTTACATTAAGTTGCAAATTTTAATAAAAACTTTCAAAATTATTTTTCAACAAAAATAAAAAACACATTAATTAATCTATCAATATGTTTTTTGTGGATTTTAAATGTTGTAAACGAATCGCGAATATAGTACCTACAATTCTATTCTACTTAAGTTATATTTTCAAATTCTTTTCCTAATATAAAAAATATCCTAGTCTAGGGTATAATACATAAATCATTAATTGTAATATTCATATATAAGATGTGGAATTATATGGATGATAAAAATCATATAAAACAGAATCTCCCTCCTTGGTAAAATCCTGTGTTTATGATGATGATAATAACCTTTGTTGAAGGTCATATTAATGGATATACCTACATTACAATACATAATATATTAACTAATATACACACTGCTAATATGTCTAAATTAGGAATTAGAATTGCACTTGGTCAGTTGCAAGATTACTAAGCTACTTCATTCCAATGGTTACTTGTATACTAAGTGCTACATTTAGTGAATTAGTTAGAGCTATACTTGTAAGACATAGATTCAAGGGAAATTGGAGAAAACTAGACCTGGTTTTAGAATCAATTTCATTGTTCTTTATAGGGTTGATACCTACTTCTTGCTCAGATTTCATTGTCACTAATCTGGTTTCTTTTTTATGGAATATCAGTTGTTTTTATTTAGAGAATGTTTAGGTATTGCATTTAACACAACTATATATACAGAAAACATTAGAAATACCTATCAATTACTATATAATGTACTAGATGAAAAAAGTAAAATTCTATAAGAAAGCTAATTATTTTTTAAATTTTACTTGTACAATTACTCTAGTTGAGATATTTTTATCATTTATTTCCTTTTCTAGATCAGTGGCTACTAATCATCTAAGATTAATTCGGATTCTATAATAGGATCAAATACGTAATCCCAAGAAAACCACCTAGCAGTACCCAACTGGAATTGTGCTATATAGCATTGGAAAAGAAGCTATAAATCCAGCTACACTCCACCAAAATGTATTTCTTCATATCACCATTAATAAACCTCCAAATAAATAGGACTTCATTTTACTTTAGCTGTAGAATATTTTCTTTATAAATCTTTAATAATAAATAATTTTTTTGAATTATATTTTATTTTTTGTAGATTTTATACATATTCAGTCGAAATATATCAATGATATAAAATATATGACCTGCATATAACTCATATATTATTTTATTTTTTATGTTTAGTATTCGATTTATATCCGTATAAAAAAATTGTTTTATAGAAAAATATATGATATTATTTATGAATATCAAAAAACCAAGTATAACCATGGTAATAAGGAGAATATAGAGAAATGAATAAAAACAAAAAAGAGATTATATCACTTATTTTCTCTAAGACTTTAATATTTTTAGTCGTAGTTTTATTAGTAAGTACATTCAAAGGTATGTTTGGAGAAGAAAACTCACTACTTGGAGTTACTAGCATAGTATTAATGTTAGTTCTATTACCAAAAGATTTAACTATTCATCCACTAAAAAATTTATTTGGATTAATAGGCATTAATTTAGTATTTGGAGTATGCGCCCTTTTAGTTTCTCAAAATTTAATATTAGCATTAATACTTAACTTTGCTATATTAGCATTTATAGGATATTACTTCAGTTATGAGCTACAAAGTCCAGTTAATTCTTTATTTGCACTACACTACTTGTTACTTATGACTAGCCCAGTGCCAGCTGCAGATTTACCAGTTAGATTTTTAGCATTAATTGCAGGTCCGATTTTAATAATGGCTGCTCAATTATTAGCTAATAAAAACAAATTATCTAAATCAAGAGATAAAATATTTAATTCTATATTTAATAATATATTACTAAAAATAGAATTAATAAAGTCAAATAAAGATACAGTAAATACAGATAAAGCATTATCTATATATATAAATGAGCTTAAATCATGTGTGTTTAATAGTGGAAAAAATAAGTTAAACCTTACAGAGTGTGGAAGAAATACTCTTACTATATTATCTTGTTTAGAAAAAATAAACATATTACTAGATAATATAAAAGGTTCAAATGTAAATTCAAAGCTTTTATATGATATATCTACAGTACTAAAAGATATAAAAGATAAAAAATCTTCTATTAGTATCTCTGAATTAAAAAATAAATATAAAGATAATAATTCAACAGATGTTTATGATTTTATAAATACTGTTAAAATTTTAAACAGTGAAATAAAAGACTATTCTAATGTTAATAATAAAGAAGAAGATGCTAAAGTTAAATTATCTCTTGATGATGAATTTAAAGATTCAACTATCCATAAGAGACATTTAAAATTAGAAGAAACTAGACTTGCCTATGGATTAAGATTAGGTATAGTGGTTTCAATAATTTACTTCGTTATAACATTATTTAATATAGAGTACGGAAATTGGGCTTTATATACAGCATTTACATTAACACAATTACACTCAGAGTATACTGTAAGTAGGACTAAAAAGAGAGTTATTGGTACTATATTAGGTGCTATACTAATAGGAGTATTATTTAATTTAATTCCTGATCCAACTTTAAGAACTTTAATGCTAGTATCTGCTGGTTATATAATGTCATATATGTCTGACTACAGAAACATGGTAATATTTATTACATTTTCTTCAGTCGCTTCTGCTACACTATCTGTAACTAATCCTAACTTTATTATAATGAACAGAGTTGTATTCGTTATAATAGGTGCAGTTATAGCTATAGTAGCTAGTAAACTTTTATTCCCTCGTCATCTTTCAAATGAAGAGAAAAATTTAAATAATATCGAAATAAAAGTATTAAATAAAATGATGGAAAGAGTGCTTCTTAATAGAGAGGAAAAAAGCGAAAGTTCTGTTGCTATTTTATCTTTAGTTCCATCTTTAATAGATTTAAGAACAAATTATCTTGAAATTAATGGTTTGGATATGGATATGTCTTTAATAAACAAAAGTAAAATAATAATAAATGATTTATATCAAATTCACTTATTAGAAAAAAATAATAAAGATTATAGCTATGTATTCTCTAAATTAAAAAAGAATATAGAAAACTCTAATACTATAAAAATTCTAGAATCTAGAATTAAAGAAGATATAAAATCTTCAAATAATTTTAAAGAAATATATATATTTACAAAAGTTTTAAATATATTAAGTGAAATAAACAGTATTGGTTATAATGAAGAAAATCAAGCTGATTTATATCAATTTTTAACTATCTAAGTTTGCAACTATGAAATGCTACAAAAAGGTCTAGCTTCCAATAAATATATGAGCTAGACCTTTTTGTAGCTATCAATGATTGAAACGATTCACAGGAATAATACCAATTATTATTTTCACATCTTTTTAAATTTTTTCGTCCTGAGTGGTCATTAAACCACAAGAAATTCTCAGACACACAGTGAATCAGTTACTAGCATATACCTGATAAATCTGTTATAACTACTATATTTTAGTATATTACTTAATTTGTTTTTCTCTCATTCTTAATGGTTATAACTAAAGTTACTATAAATCCACCCCAAAGAATTGTCGCTCCTAATATAAAAAATCCTATTGATACACTTGTCATTTATAATATCTCCTTACTACTTATATTCTCTAACTTACTATTCTTCCAAGACTTTTTACTAATTAGTAATCCACCTATAATTCCAAGAGCTATAATATCCCAGCCATATAATAATAAAGATATTGAATCGTAACCTTCATAAGGACTTTTAAACTCATTTATAAGACTTTGAATTAAGGTTATTGTTAATAAAGTAGGTGTTACATATTTTATAATTATATCCCACCACTTACCGATTTTAAAATAAGATATCTTATTTGTATGTTCTCTTATAACCTTAGGCTTAATTATCCATCCGATAATAAAAGCTTCTAATAGTCCAACTACAACTATTCCATAATTATTTATAAAGTTATCCATAATATCTAGTAAATATAAACCTGCATTACTTGCAAATACTATACTTGTAGCAAATCCTATTAAACACATATATGTAACAACTTTTTTACGCTTCCCATCAAACTTATCTATTACAGCTGATGATATTGCTTCTACTAAAGAAACTGATGATGTTATACCTGCAAACACTAGGCAAGAAAAAAATAAAACTCCTAATATATTCCCCCATATCCCCATCATTGTAAATACCTTAGGAAAAGCTATAAATGCTAACCCTATTCCACCTGTAACAACTTCTTCCATAGGTACACCTTGGCTTGTAGCCATTACTCCAAGTATTGCAAATACTCCTATAGCCGATAGAAACTCAAATCCACAGTTAGCAAACGCAGTCATAAATGCACTATTATTTATATCAGTCTTTTTAGGTAAGTAACTTGAATATGTCATCATTATACCAGTACCTATACTTAATGAGAAAAATACTTGTCCATATGCAGCTATCCAAACTTGAGGATTTTTTACCTTATCCCAATCTGGTGTAAATAATGTATTTAACCCAACACTTGCACCTTCTAAAGTAACACCTCTTATAACAATTATTATCATTATTACTAATAGAGATGGTAATAATATCTTACTAGTTTTTTCTATGCCTGATTTTATTCCTTTGTAACATATAAACCAATTTATAACCCATATTATCGCAATACCTATTAATATAGGCCAAACTATTCCTACAAAATTAAGTGGTGAATCTGATAAGTTTAAGAAATCATTATAGAAAAATGAATTAGAATCTTTACCCCAAGCTTTAGTAAAACTCATATTCATGTATTTAATTGCCCAACTTAATATCATTGAGTAATAGCATAATATAACCGACGAACTAATTATCGGCCACCATCCTATCCATTCAAATTTTTTGTTTGCTCTTGCTAAAGAAAGTGGTGTTGAACCTTTAAACTTATGTCCCATTCCATATTCTAATATTAAAAGTGGTATCCCTGCTGTAAATATAGCACATAAATAAGGTATTAAAAATGCACCTCCTCCATTTGAATATACTACATAAGGAAATCTCCATATATTACCTAAACCTACTGCTGATCCAATTGCAGCAAGTATAAATCCAATCTTAGTTCCCCATTGTTCTCTATCTTCTTGCATTTTATTTCCTCCTAAGCTAAATTTATTTAGCATAACTATTTGGTCAACAGCCTATATAGGTCTATTGCTAAAGTTTTGCTAAAATATAAAATAAAAGCCCCATAGTTATATATAGAGCTTTACACCTAGGATATAATTAAAGCCCCATATTAATCTATGAGGCTTATTTTATCAAAAATAATATAATAATAGCCTCATAATAATTCTATGAGGCTTACTTTATGTAAAATAAAAATTAGCCGTCATAGATGCAATTATCTAATGTAGCAATTGCATCTATGACAGTAATAAATATAAATTTATATATATCAATAAACACAATTGCTAAATTAAATCGGCTACTAACAAGAGTACTCTATTAAATTGTGATATTATTGTTGTTTTCGAATTTGTAATTTTCATAATATTTCCTCCATTTTTTAAATTATTATTTATTATAATCCTACTATTTTATTTCTGTCAATATATTTTTATCGACAAGTAAAAAACTCATACCTGTTATTAGATATGAGTTTTCGTGAATTTCAATGGTGGAGACGATTCTTAGAAATGTTAACTACGATTATAATAGTATCTCCAAATTAATTCTTAAACATATTTACTAACTTATTAAATGCATTTTCATTTCCATTTCCACCAACCTGAGTTATCCCCTTAGGCTGTTTTTTAGATAATAAACTTTCTTGCTTATCATTTAAATTATTTTCTACTATAACTACTGGTGACTTTTCTTTAGCTGCTAATACACCTACTGCCAATGCATCTACTAAATCATTTTGATTCTTCATTCCATCTTTAGCAACAAATATGTTATTTAATTCTTCACTTGTGTAGAACTTTTCTAATATAGCTACATTAGTCTCATTTCTATTTATCCCACCTAATCTTTCTGGATTTGGTAGTTTATTTGCTATTTCATTTGATATAGCTGCGTCACTTCCTATGATGTAAGATTTCTTTATATTCTTATCTTTTATATATTGGTCAAATACCTTAGTTCCTTCTTTTGGTGATGCTAATACGATTGGAATTCTCTTATCTGCTGCAACTGGTGCAATACTTACTGCATCAGGAAGTCCTGTTACTCCATTTACAACTGCTATTTCTGATGCATAATCTCGTTTTTTAGCTATCTCTAAAGATGTCTCATATCTATCTTTTCCACTTATCCTCTCTACAGTAATATTCATAGACTTTAATTCATTTATAACTGAATTTGATACAACACTCTCTCCACCTATTACGTAAACTATTCCAGTGCCAAGCCTTGATAATTCTTTTTTAGTTTCACTATTTAATTTATTTGCTTCTGTCAAAAGTATTGGTGCATGTTCAGATTCGGCAAATGGTGTTGCACTAAGTGCATCTGCTATTGAATTTGAGTTTACTAGTACTGCACGATATGCGCTATCCCACCCTTCATTACTTACTTTTACAGCAGTTTTGTATCTATTCTCTCCAACTAATTTATTTGAATATACAATAGACTCTGGTTCATTTCCTTCTCTATTTTTAGTACTATAATACACATGTGACCATTTATCAATTACTTTTTTTATTTTACTTTCATTATAATATATCTTAGTATATGGTCCTTCTTCTGCCTTTATTGTATATGTATCTCCTTTTTGCTTTATATCTCCATCTATATATAGCTCTAATGGATTCTCTGTACTACTATTATCACCTTTCTTCAAAACTATTGCATCTTTTTTTGCACCATCTATCTCTAATGTTCCTTTTACTCTTACCTTACCACCTGATTCTTTGCTTCCCTTTGCATATATTGCATGGTCTCCTGGATTTGTTATTTTTATATTCTCTAGTTCTACACTTCCTCCATCTAAATCTATTGGTGCATCACCATATCCCTTACCATTTATTTCAGTATTGATTATCTTCGCTATTCCAATTTTTTCTTTATCAGCCCTCACTGAAATATGACTATTTTTTAATTTGCTTGAATTTACAACTAAATTCCCTTTACCATGTATTGATGTGCCATTTAGTTTTACATTTTCTAATGATACATCTCCGCCCAATGATTCATTTCCGTCCAACGCTATTGAAAAACCGTTTAGTTCACTGTTATTTACTATCTCTAATTTTTTTTCTTCTACAAATATTTGTCCTCCTCTTAGCTTTAAATTATCTATTTTTGTATTTGCATATAAAGTGAACCAATTTGATGAACCTTCACCATTACTTATTGTGTATCCATTTCCTTTTATTTCTTTTTCATTTCCTCTTATATCTATATCGAACCCGCTAAGGAAAGATCCAGTCATGGCTATATCATTCTTTATCTCTACTGTTTTTATATTTTCATTTTCTAAGGCTTCTATTAACTCTTTTTCGTTTGTTACTGCTATAACCTCTGATTTTTTATAATCAGAAGTCTTCGAAATGTTTTCTTCTATATTTTTTTCTAGTGTAGTTTGGATTGTATTCGGTTCTAATGCATGCGATAGCGTTGTGATTTGTGTACTCGTAGCTATTACTACTCCCGATAAAATAATTCCTATATTTTTATTATATTTTCTCATATTACTGTCCCCTTATTTGTAATAAATTCTCTAAATTAATTATATCTTTTTTGTTAAAATTTTTGTATAGTAAAATCCACGAAAATACATTAACAGATTTGCCAATGTATTTTCGTGGATTTTAATGGTGGAGACGATTCT